>JABIYQ010000455.1 GCA_018702715.1 Desulfobacula sp.
AAAGAACTCGAGAACTTTTTAAACAAAATTGGAAAAATAGGACCGGATGCAATTATTATATCTGATCCAGGCATCATTATGCTCGCAAAAAAAATTATCCCGAATATTCACATCCATTTAAGCACCCAGGCTAACACAACCAACCTGAATGCTGCCAGATTCTGGAATAGTATCGGAGTAAAAAGGGTTAACCT
Organism: Desulfobacula sp.; assembly: GCA_018702715.1. Lineage (GTDB taxonomy): Bacteria > Desulfobacterota > Desulfobacteria > Desulfobacterales > Desulfobacteraceae > Desulfobacula. The sequence continues at coordinate 195 of JABIYQ010000455.1, forward strand.
TGCAAGGGAATTATCCCTGGAAGAAATAAAAGAAATCACTAAAGATACGAAAATAGAAACAGAAACTTTTATTCACGGCGCCATGTGTGTCTCCTATTCAGGGCGCTGCCTTCTCAGTAGTTTTTTAAGCGGCAGAGACGGCAATAGGGGCCTTTGCAGCCAACCATGCCGGTGGAAATATTCAGTAGTGGAAGAACTTCGGCCCAAAGAATATCATTCCCTAATGGAAGATGAAAGAGGTGCATACATTTTTAACTCTAAAGATTTAAGTATGATCGAGCATATCCCTGAACTGATTAATGCAAACATAACATCATTAAAAATTGAAGGGAGAATGAAGGGCATCAATTATCTTGCTTCTGTGGTTAAAACCTACAGGAATGCAATTGATGCCTATGTTGATGCCCCAGATACCTACGAAACAAACCCAGACTGGTTGGCTGAACTTTACCAGATTTTTCACAGAGAATATTGTACAGGATTTTATTTTAATCAAACCGGTGAACCACAACTCAATTGCAATAATATCCACCAGGGGGAAATACATAGTTTTATTGGAAAAATAATCGAGAACACAGATGACAAGCAATACAGAGTCGGCATCAGAAACAAACTTACTCATGGTGATACAATTGAAATTTTGTCACCTAAAGGTCCCCCAAAAAAAACAAAAATTTTAGGACTATTTGATGTGGATCATAATTCAATTGATAGCGCCCAGCCGAACACTATGGCCATACTATTGCTTGAGATTCAATGCCAGATCAATGATATTGTTCGCAAAAAATGACAGAACTGCTTTAATGGCTCTACACTCAGTTTGACTTTTCAATATATCTTTTGTTACTTATTTAATTTTAATGTATTTTGTCATAAATGATTCGAGAATGGAGATATAAAAAATTTATAATTTCGTTTTGACAACATCCGATATGAATAAACTCCCTCATAAGCGGATTGAAAATTTAAACCATTTAAACACGATCTACTTAATTTAGAAACCCTAATGATTAAAAGAAATTGGGGTTTAATTTCCATTACTTTTGGCGGTATTTTTTTCGGGATACTGGCAGGGGTATTTTTCAGTCTTATTCATGATTTGCCACAAATAAACTCGCTTAAGCAATTCAAACCATCATCAGTCACAACTGTTTTTTCATCTGATGATAAAATCCTTGCCAAATTTTATATTGAAAAACGATTTCCCGTCTCCATTGAAAAAATCCCTCAAAATCTCATTTCTGCATTATTAACGATAGAAGACAAAAATTTCTACAGCCATACCGGCATCAATTTAAAAGCCATCTTCAGAGCAATCTTTCATGATATTAAGGCAAGAAGCTATAAACAAGGCGCCAGTACATTAACCCAGCAGCTGGCAAAAACATTGTTTTTATCTTCTGAAAAATCCATTAGCAGAAAAATAAAAGAAGCCTTTTTAGCGATACAGATTGAAAGGCGTTATACTAAAAATGAAATTATAGAGTTATATTTAAATCTTATTTATCTTGGTTCTGGTGCCTATGGAGTTGAAGCTGCTTCACAAACTTATTTTGACAAACATGTAAGTGATCTCACCCTTGCAGAGTCAGCCTTAATAGCTGGCTTGCCTAAAGCACCGTCTGTGTATTCACCAATAAAAAATCCTGATTTGGCAAAAAAAAGGCGCAATATTGTCCTTAAGCAAATGCTGGCTGGAAAAATAATTACTGCCATGGAGTATAATTTAGCCAAAGCAGTGGAGCTTTCTCCATCATACAACAAAACAAAGCAAGTCAAAGCCGGTTATTTCATCGAATATATCAAAACCATCTTAAAAAAACAATTTGATTTACAAAATGTATATTCAAAAGGTCTCAACATCTATACGACACTTGATTTAGATCTTCAAAAGACAGCGGAAAAATCTATTTTGTCGCAAATGCAAAGGCTTGAAACCCGGATGATAAAACAAGGCATTGATTCATCAAATGCTCAATGTGCATTGATTGCCATAGATGTTAAAACCGGGGCTATTCTAAGTATGGTTGGCGGTAAAGAATTTTATAAAAGTACTTTTAACAGGGCCGTTCAGGCCAAACGTCAGCCAGGATCCTCTTTTAAACCTTTTGTGTATGCCAGTGCCATCATTTTAGGATTTTCCCAGAATGACAAACTGATTGATGCCCCTTTATCCTATAGTATGGGTGGTAATAAAACCTGGCAGGTAAATAATTTTTCAAAAACCTATCTGGGAGAGACTACATTTCGAAAAGCTCTGGCATTATCCAAAAACACGCCGGTGGTGAGGCTTATTGAGATGATCGGCCCTGCCAGAGTGATAGAATTTGCAAAAAAAGCAGGGGTATCCTCTAAACTCCATTCCAATCTTTCTTTGGCCTTGGGAACTTCAGAAGTCAGCCTGATTGAACTTACAGCATCTTATATCCCTTTTGCCAATATGGGGATTAAAGTTACCCCTTTTTCCATCATTAAAATAACAGATTCAGACTCTCGAACACTGTATAAAAATACAATACAGAAACAATCCATTATGTCCCGGCAAAACGCTGCTATTATAACAGATATGCTGAGAGGAGTCGTGCTTGAGGGCACAGGTAAAAAGGCCTT
>JABIYQ010000574.1 GCA_018702715.1 Desulfobacula sp.
AGAACTGCGGTTAACTATTTTTTCTTCAGTATTCTAATTGCCTCCATGGCATTGGTCGTAACGGCCGCAAATATGATTACATTCATGCTTTCCTGGGAAATCATGTCTTTGTCATCTTTTTTTCTGGTTATTTACAAGCACACCTCCCATGAAAGTAGAAAAGCCGGTTATTATTATTTTGTTTTTTCCCATGTAGGGGCCATGTTCATATTTGCAGCATTTGCAATTGCTTACGGCTATACAGGCAGTTTCGGTTTTAAAGCTATGGGTACTCTTTCTGAAACCGCAAAAATCATGATCTTTATTTTTTCCTTTATTGGTTTTGGATCAAAAGCAGGTGTTTTTCCCTTTCATGTCTGGTTACCCCATGCCCACCCTGCCGCCCCAAGTCATATCTCTGCGGTTATGTCCGGCGTCATGATTAAAACAGGTATTTACGGTATTATAAAGATGTATATCCTTTTGGATTTCCACACGCCTCTTTTTGGGAATATTGTTCTTGTCGCAGGCGTTATTTCGGGAATCCTGGGGATTGTATATGCCCTTGGCCAGCAGGATCTTAAACGGCTGCTCGCCTATTCCAGTGTTGAAAATATAGGCATTATTTTAATCGGATTAGGCATTGGTATGATTGGTGTTTCTTCCCAAAATCCTTTAATGGCCGTTCTTGGATTTACAGGAGGGTTTCTGCACATCCTCAATCATTCCATATTTAAGACCCTTTTGTTTATGGGTGCCGGAATGGTTCTTCATAAAACAGGAAGTCGTTCCATAGATGCTCTAGGCGGTTTATTGAAAAATATGAAAATTACCGGATTTGCAGTTATCATCGGCTCTCTGGCCATCTGTGGACTTCCGCCCTTTAACGGATTTGTGGGGGAATTTTTTATATATATCGGCGGGTTTAAAGGTGTTGCTCTTGATAAATCCGCCTTTGTCATGAGTTGTTTTGCAATTATCAGCCTTGCTGTTATTGGCGGGTTGGCATTGGCCTGTTTTACAAAGGTAATCGGTATTGCCTTTCAAGGAGAACCAAGGACTAACGCTGCAGTTAATATAGATGAAAAAGGACCAAGCATGCTTTTCGCCATGTCGATTCTTGCCTGTGCCTGTGTACTTATCGGTATATTTCCAAAGCTTATTCTTTGGATGCCTGTTAAAGCAGTATCAGCTTTGGGGCTTGGAATTGGCCGTGTTCCCCCTGAACCATTTGGGCAGATGGCCGGAAATATTACGCTTGCAGCAACTATTTTTCTTGTCACTTTATTGTTGGTGACAGCAATCCGATGGTTTTTTTACAGGAATAAAACCATTACAAGATCAGGGACATGGGGATGTGGTTTTACTCAGCCAACGGTTAAAATGCAGTATACAGGGTCTTCATATGCATCCTTTATTCTTGATTTTTTTCGACCTGCTGCGCCTTTAGATGAAGATCATCCAAAAATCACAGGACGATTCCCTTTAGATACATACTATACGAGTCATGTGAATGATATTGCAGAACTTCACATGAAAAGGGTAATCGTTAATCCAGTACTGTTTTTATTTGATAAATTAAGATGGATACAACATGGTGATATTCATCTTTATATTGGTTATATTTTACTGGCTATAATTTTGTTGCTGTTTTTTATATAAAATAAGGATCACAAATGAAATTACCTGAACGCAATTTTTTGTTCAATTTAAATGATTTTCGATCCTGCATAAATGGGAAGACTTTATGATTGAATCCATTATCCTTTGGCTTCTTGCAGTTTTGGTGGCGCCTTTTTTTTCAGGGGTTATACTTAAAGTAAAGGCTTTTTTCGGGGGAAAAAAGGGGCCACCCCTTCTAATTAATTACTATACCCTGATCAAGCTTTTTAAAAAAGGATCGGTTTATAGTACCAGTACCACTGTAATGTTTAAGCTGGGCCCAATTATTTCATTGGGAACTGCCTTAGTCGTACTTATGTTTTTGCCTATAGCCGGACAAGACCCGATTTTTTCTTTTAAAGGAGATATCCTCTTTATTTTATATCTCATGGGTCTAGGCCGATTTTTCGTAATTGCTGCTGCCATGGATACAGCGTCTCCATTTGAAGGTATGGGAGCTGCAAGGGAAGCCTATTTCCCGATTATATGTGAAGCTACAACCTTTATGATTTTGATCTTTTTTTATAGATTAACAGGGGAGCTTCAACTATCGGCTTATTTTACAGGTGGGAACACGATCGGGTTGTGGGATTTGACGGGTGCCCCATTATTATTTGTAGTGATTGCGTTTTTTATTATTCTTCTGACGGAAAATTCAAGGGTTCCTGTTGATGACCCTGCCACACATCTGGAGCTGACCATGATTCATGAGGTCATGGTTTTAGATCACAGCGGTCCTGATTTTGGACTCATTGAACTGGGATCATTTTGTAAGCTTTTTTTCTATTCAACAATAGTTTCAAGGCTGATTTTTCCTTTTGATTTCGGGTTTTCAGCAATTGGTTTTTTTGTCTTTATCGCAGGGCTTATCATAGTATATGTGGCTGTGGGTGTGACTGAATCGGTCATTGCCCGCTATAGAATGGATAAAGTTCCACAATTTGTCCTGACATCATTTGCATTGGCCTTTTTTGCAACCATTATCACTTTGGAGTTTATCAAATGATACTACATCCGGTTGATACAATTTTATCACTTGTACTGCTGTCCGTTTTATTTGCCTTTGGCGCAAGCCGGCTCCCCGGATTGATAAAGGTGATCGCTTTCCAGGGAATTGTAGTTTCCATGGTGCCTTTGTTTATTGGTCACGATATGAATGCCGGTGGAATGGTCTTCACTTTTGCAACTTTAATAATCAGAGGAATTATAATTCCTTTGAGTATTTATGTGGCTATAAAAAAGGTGGCCATAAAAAGAGAGGTGGAACCCATTATCGGTTTTCACGCCTCCATACTATGCGGTCTTGGATTAATCGTTGCAGCAACATATATCAGCAAACAATTGAATATTCCTTCCATCAGTGACTATAAACTTTTGTTTCCCGTTGCCATAGCGCTTCTGGTAACTGGAATGTTTCTTTTGATTGCCAGAAGAAATGCCATCGCCATGGTATTGGGTTATATTATGATGGAAAATGGAATTTATCTTGTTGGAACAACAATTTCAATTCGTGCCCGACATATTGTTGAATTCGGAATTTTACTGGATATACTTGCCGGCGTTATGATAATGGCCATTATACTTCAAAATATCAAACGAACCTTTGATGACGTTGATACAGCTAACTTAAGAACTTTAAAGGAATAGGTATTATTTCATGGTAGAAATCGTCTTTCTGGCTCCTTTCATAACAGGCATTATTGCTTTTTTTATTCCAAAAGCGATGAGCCGCAAGCTTTTAGTAGGTACTGGAGCGATTCATCTTTTTCTTTCACTCCTTCTTTGGAAAAATAGACCCGAAGCAATTTTTAATAATTATTTTGCAGTGACACCGGAAGGCCTGTTATCTCTTTTAGTTATTTCACTTTTGTTCTTTCTGATTTCCATTTATACGATGGCCTATCTTAAAGAAAGTGAAATTCAAAAAGAAAATATTTTTACAGGGTTTATGCTCTTGTTTTTATCAACCATGACAATGGTAACCTTATCAGATCATATCATGGTAATGTGGATCGCTATTGAAGCCACAACACTTGCCAGCGCACCCCTTATTTATACCCATAGATCTGCTGCATCTCTTGAAGCAACATGGAAATATATACTCATATGTTCCGTTGGTATTGCCATGGCACTTCTTGGATCAGTGTTTATTACGCTTGCCATGGATATTGGTAAAGTTGATGCGCCCCTGTCTTTTTCAGCGCTTACAATGGTAGCAAAACAACTGGATCCCATGTGGTTAAAAGCTGGATTTGTCTTTATATTGGTTGGATATGGGACAAAAATGGGTCTTGCACCCATGCATACCTGGCTTCCCGACGCCCATAGCGAAGCACCCAGCCCAGCCTCAGCACTATTATCCGGTGTGCTTTTAAATTGTGCATACCTGGGTATATTTAAAACCAATAAAATTATGCATGCAGCAGGGTTAAATGATTTTTCAGGTACAATCCTCATCGCTTTTGGTTTGATGTCTATCCTGGCAGCAGCAACATTTATCCTAAAACAAAACGAATATAAAAGAATGCTTGCCTATTCCAGCATCGAGAACATGGGAATCATAGCAGTTGGAACAGGTATCGGCGGTATCGCTGCATATGGGGCGATGATCTGCATGATCCACCATAGCTTGATCAAATCCTCCCTGTTTTTGTCATCGGGAAATATTTTACTGGGGTATGGTAATAGATTTATTAAAAATACAGGAAATATGGTCAGCCGCATGCCCAAGACCTTTGTGGCTTTTTTCGCCGGTTTTGCAGGTATTTCAGGATTTCCACCCTTTGGTATTTTTATCGGGGAAATGTTTATTATTGTCGGTGCATTCAAAACCGGCCACTATGTGGCAGCAGGTATTTTTATTTTAAGCCTTTGTGTCATTTTTGCAGGATTTGCCAACCAGGTCATGAAAATTTCCTTTAATGATTCAGATTCTACAGACACTATAGGTCTGAAAGAAAAGGCAAGTCTGGTCTGGCCTCAATATATATTACTCTTAACATCCCTAATATTATGTTTCTATATGCCGGATACATTATATCAAACAATAATTGATGCAGTGACTGCCATTGGCGGAGGATTTAAATGACAACTGCTTTTATAGAAATTTCAAATGGTGAAAAGCTGGCAAGAGAACAGATTCCTCATCTTGGTTTTGATGAATTCCAAAAAAATGCCATGAGCATTGTAAAAAAAGGCGGAAAAGTTGTTCAGTATTTCGGTTATCAGGATGGTTCCTCCATTAAACTTTTGGCTGTATTGAGAACGGACAAGCTTTTTATAGCAGGCTGTGATGCACCGGACGCATATCCTAGCTTTAGTCAAACCTGTGAGCCATTTCATATGTTTGAAAGAGAGCTTGCAGAACAATTTGGTATAAAGCCTGAGGGTCACCCCTGGTTGAAAATGGTCAGGTATCATCCAAACTATAGAGAAAAAATGCCTGATGTTTTTGGTAATGATTATAAAGAAGATATCCCGGGTAATTATGACTATTACCAGGTCAAAGGCGATGAAATCCATGAGGTTGCAGTGGGGCCTGTTCATGCAGGTGTAATAGAACCCGGCCATTTCCGGTTTAACTGCATTGGTGAAAGGGTACTCCATCTGGAAATACAGCTGGGCTACCAGCACAGGGCAGTGGAAAACCTGCTCTATAATGTCCAGGCAAAAAGATTGCCTATCCTTGCTGAAAGTATTGCCGGTGATACGGCTATTGGTCACAGCCTTTGCATGGCACAGGCTGTTGAAGCTCTGACACAGGTTAAACCGGATAAAGGCGCTCAAATTATTCGAAGCATTGCTCTGGAACTGGAACGACTTGCAAATCATATAGGTGATCTTGGGGCTTTAAGTGGTGATGTCGCATTTTTACCACCAGCCAATTATTTTGGACGTATTCGGGGAGATTTTTTAAATCTGTCTCTTCTGATTTGCGGGAACAGGTTTGGAAAAGGATTGGTGAGACCAGGCGGGGTTCGTTTTTCACTTTCCGATGATATTCGAAAAACCCTTGATGAGAGGCTCAAAGAACTAAAACCCCAGGTGGAACATGTTCTGGATCTTCTTTTTGCAGCTTCAACAGTGCGGGCACGTTTTGAAGACTGCGGTAATGTAAGCCATAAGGATGCAGAGCACTTAGGCCTTGTGGGACCGGCAGGTAGAGCCAGCGGCATCTCCTATGATGTTAGACGCTGTTTTCCCACGGAACATTATGGGCAGATAGATATCCCTGAAAACAAAAAACCATCAGGAGATGTATATGCCCGTGCAAGAGTAAGATATGATGAAGTATTGCAATCGATTAAAATTATTCAATCTTTAATTGATACACCTGTTGAAACAAATATTGTGGAGGATGTTAACTATAACCTGCCTGCTTCTTCTTTTGTGGTAACGATAAATGAAGCATGGCGGGGTGAAGTATCCCATGCATTGTTGACGGATAAAAACGGGAAAATACTTCGATACAAAGTTAAAGATCCTTCTTTTCATAACTGGAACGGTCTTGCCATGTCTTTGCGGGATACAGGAATATCGGATTTTCCCTTAAATAATAAAAGTTTTAACCTTTCTTATTGTGGATTTGATCTTTAACAACAAGAAAAATATAAAGAGAGTTTTAAATGCTCAATACACTTAAAAATAGATTTGAACAGGGTTATAGAACATGCAGCTATCCTAAAGAAAAACCTGCTGTATTTGAACGGTATCGTGGAAAACCCGTCATACAAAAAGATGTATCTCAGAAGATCGTGGAAATGTGTGCAAATGCCTGCCCTCAAGATGCCATTGATATTGGTTTAAAAAAAATAGATATGGGACGATGTGTCTTCTGCGGCACCTGTGAACGCATTTCAAATGGAGCATTTGTCAAGTTCACTGGCGATTTTGAAATTTCCACTTCCAAAAAAGAACATCTGGTGACGGATGGAGATCTTCCAGCCCTTGCCGAACACTCAAAACAGCATTTTAAAAAATTATTTGGCCGGTCTTTACAGCTAAGACAGGTATCTGCCGCAGGGTGCAATGCCTGTGAAGCAGATTTAAACGTGTTGGCAACCCCGTTTTTTGATTTGGCCCGTTTTGGTATAAATTTTGTAGCATCCCCCCGCCATTCAGATGGTATTGTTGTGACAGGTCCTGTATCCAGAAATATGAAAACAGCGTTGTTAACGACCTATGAAGCGATTCCTGACCCAAAGGTTGTCATTGCAGTGGGAAGCTGCACCATAACAGGGGGACCTTTTGTAGGAAGTCCGGAAATAACACAAGGCCTGGATACTATTTTACCCGTGGATCTGTTTATACCCGGCTGTCCACCGCATCCGCTTACCAATCTTCATGCCCTGCTGACATTTTTTAAATAATGCATGGTCAAAACCCAGGGGTTTTGACTCAATAGAAAGAATTCTTATTCGTATGAACTTTTAGATGAATAAATAATGGGTGCTGAATATTGTGCTTGGTTGTTTCTGGTACTTTATATACAGGAATATGCAATAATGGCTTACAGTGCTTTTCTTGGCTCATATAATTTAATGCCGGGTGTCAGAATATTATTCTTTCCAACCACAAAATGTAGAACCAGGTTTCAATTAAAAAATAGAAGAATGCTCCTGCTATTCTGCAATTTCTGTAAGCATTAATGGTTGAGGAATATAGCCATTATTCTTTTGAAGCCAAGTTCCTTTCGAACAATTCATTTATACTCTTAACATAATCTTTATTCTGGCAGGGTTTTGACAGATGCTCAATATTGCCATCTTTTTGTTTCAAGTTCTTTATAGATTCTAAAAACTCAATATTGCCTGAAATAAATAGGATTGGAATGGTTTTATTTGTTTTTCTGATATGATCATACACATCCATTCCGTTAATGCCCCCTGGGAGAGCATAATCCAAGCTTATCAAATCATATTCGTTTCTTTTAAATAAATCCACTGCAACCTGCCCATCATGAGCAATATCAACCTTATGACCACAGGGCTCCTGTGATAGTATTTTATATAGTACGCCTGATATTGCCGGTTCATCCTCAACAAGGAGAATATATTTATCAAAATATAAATTTAGTTTTTGGATTTCTGCTTTTTCTTGGCGTGTTAATTCTTTTTTAATGACCGGCAGACTGATGGTAAATTTTGTGCCTGAACCAAATTCTGAGTCAACTAAAATACTACCCTTGTGTTGTTCAATATATTTTTTTACGTTGGGCATTCCATAACCGGTTCCTTGAATTTCTCTTCCATATGAACCGGTCGTATCATTGCTTCCCTTTAATGTGAAAGAGGGTTCAAAAATATTTTCAAGGTATTTTTTGGGGATTCCGCATCCGTTATCTTCTATCTCAATATAGATATTGTCATCCAGGGAATAAATCCGGCTAATTATTCTGGGATGTTCAGCCAAACTTACGGCATGAATTGAATTTTGTATTAGATTTACAAATGCATGCTCGATCATCCCCTGATCAGCAAGTAAATCCGGTACGCCTGCTTTATCTTCCTTTATCAGTTCAATTCCCTCGAGATCCTTTTTTAACAGGCTGAGAACAAGATCGATTTTTTCACTGATTCTAAAAAATTCCTGCTTGGGTTCCTGATCTTTGGCAAAAGCAACCAAATTTCTGGTCAAATTTTTACCTCGCATGGTCTGTTCAAATATTAATTCAAGTGTTTTTTTTGTCGATTCTTCTTTGCAATCCATCAATGAAAGCTCTGTATTCCCCATAATAATACCCAAAATATTATTAAAATCATGAGCCATTTTTCCTGCTACCTGTCCAACCAAAGCCAGTTTTTTCTGTTCACCTGCAATTTGCTGAGCCTTTATTTTCTCTTTTTCGGCCTGTTTTATTTGTGTGAGATCTTGAGTAACCGCAAGAACTATATTTTGATTTTGAATATTCAACACGTGTGCAGACATGAGACCGGTTCTGATCTGTCCCTCTTTTCCTTTAAAATCTGCTTCCAGGCTTTCAACGATCCCATATTTTTTAAGCCCTGAAACTAAGCGCTCTCTATCTTTGGAATCATTCCAGATATCAAGCATAATTGAAGATTTGCCAATAACATCTTCCTGGGAGTATCCCAGCATTTTTGTAAATCCATCGTTGATGTCAATATAGGTCCCATCCTCAACATTAGTGATAGTAATTGCATTAGGGCTTGTTTGGAATGCCACCCTAAATTTTTTTTCACTTTCCCGCAATATTTCATCCGCATGTTTACGTTCGGTTATATCACGAAAAATACCCACAAGTTTTATAGGATTATTCTTATCATCTTTGATAAGTTCAATATTCATAGAATAAGTATGCTGATTGCCAGCTTTACTGTTAAGAGTTATCTCATAATCTCTAACAATTCCTTTATTAGTAATGATTTCAATAAATTTGTCCCTATCTTCTGGATTTATATAAATATCATATAGTGATTTTCCAATCAGTTCCTCTCGTCGGTAGTGAGTGATATTTTCAATTGAAGGACTGATTTCTAAAAGTATACCATCAAGGCTTGATTCAAAATATACATCTACGATGTTATTATAAATTTGACGAAACCTATCCTCACTCTTTTTTAAAGAGACTTCACTTTTTTGACGCTTTATCACTTCTTTGTTAAGCCTTCTGTTCCATATTAAAACAGATGAAACAAATAGAACGGCTATTCCAGCAATACCTAATACCCATTTTATAACGTCAGTTTTATTTATCCCATATTCAAACCTGACAGAAAGCCATTTGTTGCGAAACTGCATATGTTTCTCTGGAGGAATTGTATATAGGGCTTTATTAATAATACTCAAAAGTTCAGGCAGGTTTCTTCCAACAGCCATATGAAGATCGTAATTACCATAAGGAGTCGGAGCCGCAACTTTAAGATTGGTGAGACCATGTTTTTGTATGAGATAGGTGGCTGTCGCCAGGTTTTCAATTCGAGCATCAGCCTTTCCCAATGACACAGATTTAAGTCCCATGAGCGGAGAATCTACATAATGGGGGAGAAATTTAACCCCATCCCGTTTTAACCATTCATTTGTTGAAACTTTTTTAATTATTGCTAGTTTTTTGTCATACAGATCTTCAATGCCGCCAATAAAAGAAGAATCATTTCTGGTAATAATAACCAATGGGAATGAAAGGTAAGGCGCAGAAAAGGATAGAAAATTCTCTCTTTCATGGGTTTTTGCAATACATGGAATCAAATCTATTTTACCAGTTTTGGCTTGTTCCAATACTTCAGGCCAGGGCAGGTTCTGCTTAACAATTACCTTTACTCCAAGTTGATCCATAATCGTGATAATATAGTCAGCGGATATTCCTTTTAGGTCTCCTTCTTTTTCATAATAATGAAAGGGTGGAAAAGATCTTGGTCCACCTATCCGTATTGATTTATGATTTTTTAACCAGTCTTTTTCAATATGAGTAAGTTCAAGATTTAGTTGCGTTATTTCTGTTGGCGGGTTTAATCCTTCATTATCTGCAGTTGCCAGGATAGAAAACAGCCAAAAAACTGTGATGCTGAAAATAATTTTTAACCATGAATTTTTTAGCTTATGCATATCCTCATCCAATACCTGACCATAAAACGCTATCAGCATATAATTTAAATATATCAGAATTTGCTTTTAATTTTTGAACAAGTTCAATAAAGAAAAAGAGTATATTAAATCGTATCCCATTGCAAAACAAATATAAATTCAGACCAATTTACTATCGACTATAGATGGTATAATCGTTCAGGAGTCAAATTTTCAATTTTTCCATTACAGCATATTGGAGACAAAAAACACCCACAATTAAAATTTTCAAACCAAAAATCAACTGGCAAATCCGTATGAGGAGAGGGAATAAAGGGATAAGTGTGGATGGGTGCTGGTGTTGTGGGTCCGTGAGAGGAACTGAAGGTATCGATGCTGGTGAGGTATTGGGATGAATACTACCTTTATACCACGTTATATCTTATTGATTTCATTAAAGAGTTCTTTAAAAATTAGGGGGTGCCTTTTCAAAATAATGGTCAATGGAATTAAGTATTTTTGAAGGGCTGAAGGGTTTCTCCATAAACATGATATCCTGCATCTCATCGATCCACTTTTGTTCATTCGGATTGACCCGTCCAGTTATGATGATGGTTAAAAAGGTACTTTCCTTCTTTATGGGGTTGGTTAACCGACAAAGTGTTTTGCCATCTATACCAGGCATGTTTAAATCAGAAATCACGACGTCGGGTTTTTGATCATTGATGATCTCAAGTCCTTCATTTCCGTTTTTTGCTATCAGGGTATTATATCCATTGTTTTTTAGCTTGATTTCCAGAATTCGCCTGATATGTAGATCATCGTCTATAATAAGAATATTTTTTTTCTTATCCAAGAAACAAATCCCCTTTAAAATTGATTAATTCGGCAGTGTTTTTTATTAAAATATTATAAAAAATTATCCGTGTAAATAGGTAAAAACCCCTATTTTTATCAAAAATTTGCATTTAAATGCGGATATTGCGATAAAAAAATATGAAATTTAAACTTGTAACTAATTTTGTATAATTATTGTTTTCCTTTTTGGAAACTTTTCAGAAAGCTACATCTAATATTAACAAACTTTTAGTTTCAGATTTGAAATTCAACTATACTGGAAAAAGCAAAATCACAAAAATCAAACCCTCATTAGCTTTTATTGGAGTTGTGTTGCGAGTGACCCTAACCATCTATTTTCTGTTGCCGACAAATGGCCTGTTCACCAATTATTAGAAATGGCAACATTGCCAAATCTAATAAATGTCCATTTAGAGACAGCTATCTTAAAAGCATGGGCAGACAGATCTATGACCCGGCGGGGGTATCTGAAAAATTTTTAAGGTTGTCATTCCTGTCAGTTTGCTTTATAACGAGCCTGAAAAAGTTTATGAATTAAGTAGCTTATAACGTGAGATCCGTGTACACATGAAAATATGATATCTGTCTGGAATAAAATCTGAACAGTCTGACCTGATCTTTCTTAAGGTTTAGCCGGAAGGCGTACCCAAATTGTACCCAATGCGTTTAAACCCAAATTAACAAAATAGAATATTTGCTTTTGCAGTTAAGATTAAAGGAAAAATAAATGGAACTTTCAGTATTTGATTTGTCAAAACAACTGGGTGTTGCGCAGGATACCATTGAAAGGTGGGTACGTCAGGGGAAACTGCCGGTTTTTAAAAAAGGCATCAATTACAAATTTGATACAAAAGAACTGAAAAAGTGGGCATCCAACCATAATATTAAGCTGAAGTTTTCAGACAAAACAGGTTTACTGCAAAAACAAGAACAATCAGTCATACCTTTATCAGTTGCGATCCAAAACGGAGGTGTTTATTTCGATATCCAGGGGCATGATGTAAATAGTGTTTTAAAAGCCTCTATTAAAAAAAATTCTAAGATACCGGAAACGTTTAAGACAGATCTGCTTGACCGGCTCATTAAAAGAGAAAAAGCCCTTTCAACGGGTATTGGAAATGGTATTGCCATCCCACATCCTAGGGAACAATTGAGCTATTTAGAAAGTCCTTTGGTGTCTGTGTGTTTTTTAGATCATCCAGTGGATTACAAGGCTTTGGACAATAAAAGCGTGTCTGTATTGTTTTTTATATTATGTCCACTCTTAAAAATACATTTGCATTTATTATCTGCTCTGTCATTTTGTCTCAGAGATCATCAATTTATTGATTTTTTAAAATTAAAACCCAGCCTTGCTGCTCTGGTTGAAAAAATTGAAATTATTCAGAAAACAAATCCTATATAGCAAATGTAATGGAGCAGCCGAAGTTCAATGTCTAAGATAAAAAATTTTTACAAAAATTTGTTTCGCAGGCTGTTTCAACTGGATGACAGATTGCTGCTCATTATTGCAGGATCCATAGCCGGTATCTGCAGCGGTCTTGCGGCTGTGGCACTGAGGCTGTCTCTGGAATCCGTCCTTGAATACCTTCATCCATTTCGTCAATATGGATGGGCATTTGTTTTGCCCGCTTTAGGGGCTTTGCTGTCTTCTTTCTATCTTGAAAAAATTGCCAGAGAGGGCGCAGGCCATGGCGTACCAGAAGTGATATATTCTGTTTCAAGATATGGCGGTCTCCTTAGGTTTCGATCCAGTTATTCAAGGTTAATTTCAAGTTTTCTAACCATTGGAAGTGGAGGGTCTGCCGGACCTGAAGCACCAGTGGTCATGAGCGGATCTGCCATTGGTTCCAATATCGCTAAATTTTTGGGTTTAAACGATCGGCAGCGAATCACGCTTGTGGGATGCGGTACAGCAGGAGCCATTGCATCTATTTTTAATGCCCCAATCGCAGGTATGGTTTTTGCTATCGAAGTGATTCTGGGAGAATGGAAATTTGTTAATATCATTC
>JABIYQ010000458.1 GCA_018702715.1 Desulfobacula sp.
AAGGTTCATACGGGCCATGGCACCGACTGCAGGTGCTGTGGTATAAAGAATGGCAATAAAAACAAGAGCCCATCCTGCGGATGCACGGGCGTCTTTTACCGAAGGCACTGTAAAGAACCTCATGATAACATGGGGGAGTCCGGCCGTACCGATCATCAACGACATGGTCAGAAACAGAACATTAATCGTTGACATCTTCTGGGCCGTGTAGGCTGCAAAGCCTAACTCCGTCAAGATTCCATCCAGTTTGTCCAAAAGATGAATCCCGCTGCCGTCTGCCATTGTACTACCCAGACCTAATTGCGGGATAGGCATTCCTGTGAGTTGAAGAGCAATAAATATTGCCGGAACCGTGTAGGCAAAAATAAGTACACAATACTGGGCAATCTGGGTATTGGTAACCCCTTTCATGCCGCCAAAAACAGCATAGATAAAAACAATGATCATACCGATAACAATTCCCACCTCAAATGAAACCCCAAGGGAGCGGGAAAAGACAACACCGATGCCTTTCATCTGACCGATAACATAGGTGACGGATGCAGTGATAAGACATGCCACTGCAACCATTCTTGCAAAATTAGAATAATATCTCTCACCAATAAATTCTGAAACGGTAAATTTTCCAAACTTTCTTAGATAAGGGGCTAAAAGCATGGCAAGAAGGCAATAACCTCCTGTCCATCCCATAAGATAAACTGCGCCGTCATAACCTAAAAATGCAATAAGGCCTGCCATGGAAATAAAAGATGCGGCAGACATCCAGTCAGCACCAGTGGCCATACCATTGAGAACAGGGTGAACACCCTTGCTGGCAACGTAAAAATCACTGGTGTCCTTAGCTTTTGATCGGATCGCAATATAAATGTAAAGTACAAAAGTAGCTCCAACAACAAGAACAGTCAATACTTGTAAACTCATAGCTTATCTCCTTTTATTCTTCTTCAACGCCAAATTCTTTATCCAATTTCCCCATCCTGTTGGAATAAAAAAAGATTAATGCCACAAAGACATACATGGAGCCTTGCTGCGCGAACCAGAATCCTAGCTTATATCCCCCTAAATGGATCGCATTGAGAGGATGAACCAGAATAATACCGAATCCAAACGAAACTACAAACCAAATGATCATACATAGGGTTACCAGCTTGATATTCCTGCGCCAGTACTCCTCCCTTGACTTGTCAACCATGGACTTTACCTCCTGAGTAATAAGTTAATAAACGCCATTCAAAAAATTAGCTTGGACCAAAATGATTTTTTATTACATTATGTTTTCGTAAAGTCAAGGGCGATTTTGACCTTTTTTATGTAGTAAAAATTCATTGAGCTAAAAATTTAAATAATATATTTACTATATTGTCTAAAATTATCATCCCATAATTGTGGTTTAGCAATGTTATAATTACTATAATTGCTATATTTAATATAATTTTAATAATTATCAATTTTTTACATTTATTGTGTGTTGCAGCACTAAATAAAATTATAAAGGCTTGAAACCTACGGTTTACAGTGCGATACGAAATTTTTTGAGTATCACGACACAAACATTATTTCCTTTGACATTACTAAAATATATTAAATCATTTTCTGAAATAGATTTATTAGATTCTATCGATTATGAAAAATCGGGTTCTTATTAAAAGACTATGGATATTATAGAATCCGGCAGGAAGATTAAATAGTAAAACCAGGCAAAATTGGGTTGAAAAAGCCTGATCTTTTATGCAAAAAAATAAGCCATAGGTTTTCTAATGATTTTATTATTAATTTGTAGACTGGTTTATGGTATAGATGCGTAGTACAATTTTTAATATTTGGAATGAATTTGGAACTATGTCAGCAATTTATATGATGGAATTAAAATGAAAATTAATATTGCAATTAATGGATATGGTAGAATAGGGCGTTGTATTACAAGAGCCTTGTACGAATCTGAAAAATTTTATAATCAAATTAATCTTGTTGCCATAAATGAGATGGCTGATGAAAAAACAATTTATCATTTGACCAAATATGATTCAACCCATGGCAGGTTTCCCATAAAGGTTATAAAGGAGAAATCCGCCCTGGTGATCGGTGATGAAACAATAAAAGTTTTTCAGGAAAAAAATATTGTCAACCTTCCATGGAAGGATCTGAATATTGATGTGGTTCTTGATTGCACAGGGATCTATAAGGATAGAGAATCTGCTGACCTTCATATCCTTTCCGGAGCAAAAAAGGTGATTTTTTCACAGCCGGGCACAGATGAAATGGATGCCACCATTGTATATGGCGTCAATCATCACATATTAAAAAAAGAGCATACTATTATTTCAAACGCCTCCTGTACAACCAATTGTGTTATACCTGTTCTTCTTGTGCTTGATCAAACCCTTGGAATTGAGAGTGGCTCCATTACGACGATTCATTCTGCCATGCATGATCAGCCTGTGATTGATGCTTACAATCCGGATTTGAGAAAAACACGGTCAGCCTTGATGTCCATCATCCCCGTGAATACAGCTCTTGAAAAGGGGATTTCAAAAATATTGCCTTCCATGGCAGGCAAATTTGAAACACTTGCCATCAGAGTTCCTACAACCAATGTGTCCATAATGGATATTGCACTTATGGTAAAGTCTGAGACAGATATTCAAGCCGTTAATAATGCACTTACCAAAGCATCTGAAAATGATCTGAAAGATATTCTGGGGGTGACGGACGAACATCTGGTTTCTTGTGATTTTAATCATGATCCCCGGTCATCAATCATTGATCTTCACCAGACCCGGGTCAGCAAAAAACGCCTGGTTAAAATTCAGGCCTGGTTTGATAATGAGTGGGGATACTCAAATAGGATGCTGGATACAACCATTGCGGCAATTCATGCAAAATAAAAAGTGCCTGAAAAAATATTCAGGTTTTTGCAGGCACTATTTAGTTGCCTATGAATCCATTTCAATCAGTTTTTTTGTTACCTTTAATAATTCTTCAGGTATTTGGGTGATGTCATCAAAGGGGCGTGTGCCATCCCTGTCCGAAGAAACAATTTCATCCATCTCTGGAATAAATCCTAGGATTTCATAATCAGGCATGGTTGAGCGTATCAATTGTTTGTCTTCTTCCGACTTGACTCGGTTTCCAAGCACTACAATATTTTTAATCCCTATGTCATGGCCGAGTTTTCTTATCTTATCTGCTGCCACACGACTTCTCTTGCCGGGGTTTACAACCACAATAAGAGCGTCTACAGACCCAGAAGTGGCGCGTCCAAGATGCTCAACACCCGCTTCCATGTCCATGACAACAACTTCATTACGGGCTAAAACAAGGTGGTTCATCAAAGCCTTTAAAATGGTTGATTCAGGGCAGATACATCCTGACCCACCCTGTTGCACTGTCCCCATGACAAGCAGCTTTACACCGTCCTTTTCAATGGAAAAACGATCCGGAATATCATCTACTTTGGGATTTAATGTAAAAAATCCGCCCATTGTACCGGGTGTAGCACCCGTACGTTCGGCTATAAGATCAGAAAGTTCTGAAATTGGAGTGATGGGTATGGATTCATCAATACCAAGGCCTGCAGCAAGGTTGGCAACAGGATCAGCATCTATGGCAATAACTTTTGTATCTTGATTGGATGCGGCAATGGCTCTGGCAATCAAAGAAGTGATAGTGGTTTTCCCAACACCTCCTTTACCGCCTATGGCAAGTTTTAAACTCAAAATTCAAGCTCCTAAAAATTAATTTAAATATTTTAAAATCGTACCTTTTTCATCTAAAAGATATATTTTATGTCCATTTTCATTTGCAACTGCCAAAAGGTCATCTTCAATAACCGCCTGTGTATCGTATTTCCCATTAAAAAGATCTTTTGGCATCAGAGCAAAGCAGGTCCTTGCCTCTTCTTTTGTTTTAAAGGCCGGGAGAAACTTTTCTTTGGTTTTTCCATCACTGAATCCAACAAACTGCTCCGTCTGTGTGTTTGGATCCTGAATAATGATGTAATACCA
This sequence comes from Desulfobacula sp., assembly GCA_018702715.1. Taxonomy (GTDB): domain Bacteria; phylum Desulfobacterota; class Desulfobacteria; order Desulfobacterales; family Desulfobacteraceae; genus Desulfobacula. The sequence continues at coordinate 4,005 of JABIYQ010000458.1, forward strand.
GTTCTCAGCAGTTTCACTATCTTCAAATTGATTTTCCAATTGTTGTATATCCTTATTTTGTATATCAGCCTTAGTAAATGCTCTTGTTGGTTTGTTCTCTCAAATATAAGACAATAATTTCAAAAAGAAAGTAAAAAAAAACACAAAAAAAAGGCCCC
>JABIYQ010000459.1 GCA_018702715.1 Desulfobacula sp.
GACATTTTTATCCTCCGGTACATCAAATTTAAAATAAATTATCTTTCACACAGTTCAACTAATACCCCTGAAGTAGCCTTGGGGTGTAAAAACGCAATTTTAGCCCCACCTGCTCCTATTCGGGGGGTTTGATCGATAAGTTTAATCCCTTTTTCTTTGAGTTCTAAAAGGGCCTCTTCTATATTTTCAACCCGAAAGGCTATATGCTGAATCCCTTCACCTTTTTTTTCAATATATTTGGCAACAGGCCCTTCCTTTGACGTGGATTCCAAAAGTTCGATTTCACTTTCGCCAACCGGCAAAAAAGCGGTTGTCACTTTCTGCTCTTCAATTGTTTCTGTTCCTTCAAGGGTCATTCCTAATGCATCTATCCAGAAATTTTTCTTTTCTTCGATACTTGAGACAGCAATTCCAAGATGATCTATTTTAAGTATTTTCATTTATTTATCTCCAAATTCAATCCATAAATTCACAATCCTTATTAATAGATGTTTCAGCAATTGAAAGTCAACCATAAAATAGATAGTAAACCCATGTAAATATTCTCTTATTCTAAAGCAAATCCCTAGTTTAATATTTAACAGATTTTCTATCGGATTTCTCCCTTTTTGAGGCTGGATGATCATGGGGGGATTTGGATGTCCAGGATATTATCGGGAAAATCAAAAGAAAAAAATAACAGCAATGGCAATGCTGCAAAGGGAAATATATAAAAAATATTTTAAAAGGAATACTCTACCGCCACCTGGATCTGATAATCCAGAAAAGCGCCAAAGGAAGCATCAGGACCACCCGTATTCATCATGCTGGATAACATAAGTTCCATATGATCATTCAGGTCGAAGGATACAGAGGAGTATAGCCTTGACGATCCGTCATCCAGACAATAAGTTATCCGTGATACCAGATCAACTGCATCTATGATGTCATCATTTAAATATTGTACCATTAAATAATTTTGACGAAAAAAATCAAGCTGATTGCCTGCGGCCTTTCCCAACAACTGAGTACCGTATCCGGATAGAGCCGATTGAGAGGAATAAAAAAAGGAGGCATCTTTTTTAAGTTGAGAAAAATTTGAAGCCTCCTCGGAATCATATCCCTGGCCATAATAGAGGTACTCAAATGTCATTGTATCACCGGATTCAAATGTATAGCCAATACCGGCAAGCAGTGTCGCATACAGGGTATTTTCATCTTTTTTAACGGCATCCATTTCCCAGGTAAGAGGGCCTTGTACAGCAACGGGAAATAGGGCCAGGCTACCTTGCTGCAGGCTTGTTTCACCATAAATAATGACGGCATCGCTAAGAGTTGTTCCCCCAAATGCCCCAACCCGGGTTTCTTTGTGGTCCGTATGGGACAAAATAATAGCAGCATAACCCTGTTCTCCTGAATAATCTATCTTTAGGGCCAGGGTTTTTTCAAAATCAGATTCATTAAAAGCGCCTTTGTCTGTGTTATAAATGAATGACGTAGACCATGAAAAATCATGGACAAGAATCAGTTCTAAAAAACCTTTACCTTCAAGATCCCGCACCATATCTTTTTTCCCGTTGTCACGAAAGAAGGGGTTGGAAGGAGAATATAAAAAGCTTGGACCCCATTGTAAATTTTCCCGTGCATAAGAGGCAAACAGATTTTCTGATAATTGTCTTTGAATCTGAAATTCAATGATTTCAACTTTTTTATCAGAGGTATCCGTTCTTGTTTCATTTATTTTAAAGGTTTTGTATTCAACTTCCAATCTTGGCTTGGCTCTCAACAGCCATTGGTCATAAACAAATGACATATCAGGTTTTAAAGTGAAAATCATACCCTTGTCCGGAAGTTGTGCAAACCTGTTTTGAGGATTCTGGTTTGAACCCGCTATTCCATTTATTTCTCCCAGGGCGGTTGCCTTGACATTCAGTTCAAAACCGGCAAACGCCTGTGGCACGATAATGGAGGAAACAAGAGAAAGAAGCCCTGAAATAAAGATGAATATTAAAATTTTTTTCATCATAAAGAATTCACCTTTTACCGAACAAGAAGATTTAAATTAAAAGATGATGGGCTAATTTCCCTGATATTTATATTGTGATAAGCCATGATGGTTTTATCAGTTTTTACCATGGCATTTAAAATAGTCATTTTGGAAACAAAAGGTCGTTCTTCACCATTGATCAAAATGGTGTGATCATATTCTAAAAATGCTGTTTTAAACATTTTTCCCGATCGTGTGAAAAATTGTGCTTTTAAACCGATTCTTCTTTTTTCTGACACCCAGTATTTTATTTTATCATAGGTCACTTTTTTGTTTTTGGCCTTTAATTCGTAAACAAAACAAGGCTCATTTTGAAACAGGTCTTTAGTAAAGCTTTCTATGGTGTAGTCTCCGGCATAATTAGTAGATGCAATATCACCATTTGAGGCTCCGCCCAAAAGTTTTTGTCTTGGAGAGATAGGCACGGGTTTGGAAAGCCCGGGTTTAATAAACCACATATTTCGGTCCTTCATGAGAAGTTTTCTTCCCTTTACTTTTGAAGGGGATTGATAAACAGCAAGAGAGTTTGTCCCTTTTACCAATACCTGCAAACTGTTTTTTTGTGTCTTCCCATTCGTCTCGGTTTCAATATCAATATCCCATATAATACCGGATACATTGCCACGGGAAAGATCTGATTCCTGTAGCAGTGCTGTGGCTTTTTCCATGTTGGCTGCATTTACCATGATGCTTTGCAGGCTGATGAACAAAACAATTATGACCATCTTAATATATCTCATGTTGTTTTCCTTTTATTAAACGTGAGTGAGTGATTGGACTACATTCTGTTTGGCTGCCCGTCTGGCTGGAACAATGGCACTCAAAAGAGCCAGTAGTGTCATAAAAAAGATAAGCTGCGCAATACTTGCTGGTAAAAAATTCACAATCAACGGGACTGGCGTAGAATTACCCGGCGGTGTATAAGAGGGATTTACATAACTTATAATTGCCCAGACAAGGGTATGCATGGATAGTCCGAAAAGGCACCCGGTAAATCCCAGCAGCCCGCCTTCTGC
>JABIYQ010000461.1 GCA_018702715.1 Desulfobacula sp.
AGCTGAAGATGATAAGTCCTGCACCTGTGGGGATTATGCTAAGAACCATAAAAAGGACCCTGCATTTGTTTGCAAGCATATCCTGGCTGTTGAAAATTCAGTACCGGAAAATGATATTGAACCTGCAAAATTCCTGGATAAGAATACCCCCAAGCTCAAAGATGGATTCCTGAAAAATATCAAGGGAAAAGATTTTGTTTTGTACGCCGGGGTATTGGATCTTGCTACTCAAAAAGGTTTATTGAAGCTTGAGGTGGAGTTGCTGCAGTTTCCAACCAAAGAAAATGGTAATGAAGCAATTTGCCGTGCTGTGGCTGAAGATAAGAGTGGTGCTGTTTTCAGTGATATTGGTGATTCTAACCCTAATAATTGTACGCCCATGATTGCAAAACATTTGATCAGGATGGCCAGCACAAGGGCTAAAGGTCGATGTCTGAGAGATATGTGTAACATTGGTATCGCTTGTCTTGAAGAACTCAGTGATCTGGATGATGTAATGGGTTCCGGATCTGCTAAAAAGACAACCAGGAAACCTGCAGCACCGAAAGCAAAACCAAAAGTTGCTGAAAAGAAAACTGAAGAAAAGAAACCTGAAACTGAAAAAGCATCAAAACCAGCTCAGAAGGTAAATTCAAAGTCAACAAATACCAAAGCAACAAAACCCAAGGTTTCTAAACAAGAACAGGGTACTCCATCTTTTTCAGAAGCACAGAAAAGAGCAATTTATAACCTCAGTCGGAGAAGAGGCATTTCTGTTGAGTCTCTGGATAACCTTGTAATGGAAGACTACGGCAAGACACTTGATGATTTATCTTCTGCAGAGGCTTCAGATTTAATTCGCAGTTTACAGCAGGCCGCTTAAACAATAATCTTTAAATAATTTGTAAAGGGATAGGATTCACTTTTGTTTTAGTGCGTCTTATCCCTTTTTTTATGGAAGGAACTTAAAAAATGACTTTAAGTGAGTTAAGAAAGACAGAACATCTATCAGCATCTTCAATAGGGACGTATGTGGAATGCTCATTGATGTATAAATTTTCTAAAATAGATAAAATTCCAATGGAGCAAAAAAGTGATGCTATGGAATTCGGCACCTGCATTCATATTACCCTGGAACAATTTTATCAGGAAAGATTAATAGGGGAAAAACTGCTGTTAAAAGATGTGCATGAAATCTTTGAAAAGACCTGGAAGATCAGAGCTGAAGATAAAACCGATATTCAATATTCTAAAGATTATGATTTTAAATCTATGCTCATGTTAGGTCTGGATCTTCTGACAGTTTGGTATCAAAAACTACCTGACGACAATTATACTATCCTTGGTATCGAAGAAGCTTTCAGTTTTTATATTCCAGGTATTCCTATTCCTTTTATCGGCGCCATGGATCTAATTGAAGAAGATGAAGCAAAGACCATCATCATTACAGATTTTAAAACCAGTGGGAAAGCTTATTCAATAGCAGATGTGGATCAAAACCAGCAATTAACTCTTTATCAATTGGCGATGAAATCAATGGGATATGCTGATAGAGAAATTCTTTTGAAATTTGACACCTTGATTAAAACAAAGACCAGACGTTTTGAGCAGTATTGGACCACCAGATCTGAATTGGATGAACATAGATTAATAAGAAAAGCTGTCCAGGTATGGGATGGAATACAAAAAGGCGTGTTTATCCCCAACGACACTTCATGGAAATGTAAAAACTGTTCTTATGGGAAAGCTTGTAATGAATGGTTTGAAAGGAGATTAGCATCATGAGCAAAAAAGAAATTGATAATATTCAAGATTTTTTGACTATCGTTAAAGAAGAGGAAAACAGGAAGCACCAGATTGTAAATGTTGAATTAATGTTAAGACGTCATCCTCCATCAGCAGTAATCGATTTTCTCAATGGTCTTCACAAAGAGTATGCCAGAAAACTTCAAAAAGTGATCAGAGAGGACAAGACATCTTCAAAATTGAATCAAATAATTAGTACAAAATTCCGACTCAAAATGGCCATCAACTGCATAAAAAATGTTCATAAACAAGGAGGGCAAGCAGCATGAGTGATCTAACACCTGAGCAATTAAAAGCTGCTGAATTCAAAGATGGGATATGTGCAGTAATTGCAGTACCTGGGAGCGGGAAGACAAAAACGATGATGGAGCGCATAGGTATTCTTGTAAATAAACATGGGATAGCACCTGAGAATATTCTTGGTTTAACTTTTACGAAAAATGCAGCTGCTGAAATGAAATCACGCCTGGTTGAAGTATTGGGTGATAGATCTGAAAGAGTCCATCTGAGCACTATACATTCCTTTTGTTATTACCTTTTAAAACGAGAAGGATTCGTATTTGAGATAGTTTCAGGAAAAGAGCAGTTAATTCTAATGAAAGAAGTAATGAAGCAATTGAAAATAAAGGATCTGACTGTTGGAACTGTATTAAGGGAGATATCGCTTGCTAAGAATAATTTGATTTTTGTGGATGAATTCAAAGAATTATTTGTGGGTGATCCATCCATGATGAAAGTGGCTGTTATCTATGAGCGTTACGATGATTTAAAATTTAAAAAGATGCTCCTGGATTTTGATGACCTGCTGATTCAAAGCTATGTGCTGTTAAGGGATCATGAAAAAATAAGGGGGAAATATCTTGAAACATTCAGCTCTGTTTTGATCGATGAATTCCAGGATACCAACCCTGTTCAATTGGAAATTTTAAAATTGTTGATCACAGAAAATAGTGCAGATTCGAGTTTCTGGGTATGTGGAGATGATCATCAAAGTATATATGGGTTCGCTGGTGCAAGTGTGGGTAATATTCTTAATTTTAAAACCATGTTTCCATTGTCAGAACAGTTCATCCTTGAATTAAATTTCAGATCCACCCAAAAAATAGTACAGGCATGCAGCAACTTGGCCAATCATTTTAAACGACAGATCCATAAGGAATTTAAAACCAATAATATAAAAGGAGATGATGTCATTGTTTTAGAAAGTTCAAATGAAATGACAGAGGCACTGGCACTGGTCAGAGAAATAACAGACCTTGTTGAACGAAAGGGATATAAATACAATGAGATTGCTGTTTTATATCGAGCTAATTTTCAAAGTCTTTATCCGGAAGAGGCATTTTTGCAAAATAAAATCCCTTTTTATATCCAGGGGGGAAGTTGTTTTTATAAAAAACGGGAAATTAAATTCCTGCTTTTTTATTTAAGGGTAATACAAGATCCGGATTGTGATGAAGCAGATGAGGCACTTTTGAATATACTCAACGCGCCGGTTCGATATATTTCAAATAAATCAAAAGCTGAGTTAAAAGAGTTCTGTGACAAAAAAGATATCCATTTGTATCAGGGATTAAAAGAAACAAGATTTGATACTCCATTTATCAGGAAGAATATAAGGGAATTTATTAATTTCATGGACCCCTTGATAGATGCGGTTGATACTTTTGGACCATCAGAGTTATTGAAATTGCTGAGAAACAATCTTGATTATGACAGGTTCATTGTAGATGAGGATTTACCGACTATTGATGATGTAATTATCGAGAATTTAAATCATCTTCAATTATCTGCAGCACGGTACAATGATATAAAATCTTTCCTGGAATACACAGATACTTTTGAGGACAGTAACATCAGTGAAAATAAAGATGGCGTATCATTGATGACCATTCATAAGAGCAAGGGTTTGGAATTTAAAATTGTTTTCCTGATTGGATTAGTGGATACATTACTCCCAAGTGCAAAAGGTAATATTGAAGAAGAACGTCGTATCTGTTTTGTAGCAATTTCAAGAGCTATGGAATTGCTATTTTTATCTTATCCCCTGGGGTATTTGAACCAACCTTCCAAAAAATCAATATTTATTGATGAAATCCTTGGCAACAAAGAACCTGCTGTTGAATAGATCTACCTTTTAATCGAGTAAAATTACCGCAAAATTCAACCTGTCATAAAATCGATATCCCATATTAGGGAAAATTAAAACAACCAAAATAGGAGACAAAATAATGGAATTTGAAATCATTCATTTCAGGGATGCAAAAAGGGTCCTGGAAGAAAAGAAGATGCTTAACAATGTGAATATTACCTGTGAATACATATTTGAGAACCTGGTTGGCACAACTTACAGAAGAGATATTCTCAGAGATGCATTGGATGCAATGGATTGGCGACAAGAGCATGCGGATCTAAAGATTCTCCCTGGTCGAAGGTATCTGTATAAGGGCGTAAAGGGAGAGATCGCCATGGATGGGAGTTTTTCTTCTTATGAATATCTTCATACAGGATTGCTCAGATTACAATTGGGATATGACAAAGGAACTGTTGAATGTGGAGTTTTGCTGTTGCCTTCAAATCGCAGTGAGAAAAGTCCATATG
>JABIYQ010000227.1 GCA_018702715.1 Desulfobacula sp.
CATCCGGTTGTGGAAAGTCCACTCTGCTGAGAATGGTCGCCGGACTTGAGGTGATAACAAAAGGGGATATCGCAATTAATGGTACCATAGTGAACAAATTAGAGCCTTCAGATAGAGATGTGGCTATGGGGTTCCAGAACTATGCACTCTATCCCCATATGACGGTCTTTAATAATATGGCCTATGGGCTGAAGATCCGGAAAATGCCAAAGGCTGAGATTAAAAAGAGGGTATCTGAGGCTGCAAAGATCCTGGAAATTACAGAATTTTTAGACCGGAAACCCAGACAGCTCTCAGGGGGTCAACGCCAGCGTGTTGCCATGGGACGATGTATTGTCCGGGAACCCAAGATCTTTCTTTTTGATGAACCCCTAAGCAATCTTGATGCAAAGCTTCGTGTTCAGATGCGGCTTGAAATAAGAAAGCTCCAGGAAGATTTGAAGATTACCAGCATCTATGTTACCCACGATCAGATAGAGGCAATGACGCTTGGGGACCGGATGATTGTCATGGACAATGGGTATGCAGTGCAGATCGGCACCCCTTTAGAGGTCTATGAACAACCCGCTACAAAGTTTGTAGCAGGGTTTATCGGTTCGCCGGCCATGAATTTTCTGCCGGCCGGATTGAGCGCCGATGGAAAACAGGTAGAACTGCATGGGGGTATCTGCTTACCCATTCAAAATAAAGGTGTTCCAGATCATGGCGCCCGGGAGATCATCCTGGGGATTCGACCGGAACATTTTGTTCTTACAGAGCCGGAAACGGCTACGCTGCATTTAAATATGGATCACATTGAAATACTTGGATCAGACACCCTGGTCTATGGTCATCTTGGACAAGATAAAACCCAGTTAATCCTCCGCCTTCCTGCAGTGTATCATTTTAAAAGAAACACTATTTTACACCTTATCGTTTCCTCAAAAAATTTACATTTTTTTGATAAGGAAAGCAAAAAACGGTTAAAGTGTTAGAAGATTTTGATCCTTTCCCTTGTACTCCCGGGTCCTTTTGTATATGTCTTTGATGTCAGAAATTTAATCATCAAACCATTTGCTCAGAGAATGTCTTACCGTGTGTGTTCACTGAGACCGTGGTGCCCATAGGATATGGAGGTCCGTCAAGACCCTTTAGCCCTGTCTTTATAGTTTCGATTAATGTTTTTTGGTCACCTCAAATATATGAACCAGAACCTTTATCGTAGGGCCTTCTTCCAAATTAAAGTGTATATTATATTAAAATAATAGCAACACTTCATTTTTAATGAAAAAATCTATGATTTTTCTTTAACCTTTAGCGTTTAATGATGGTATCTTTAGTGACGAGTCAGATTCACTGATTTAACGAGTCTTTCTTTCATCAGCCCGGGTTTTTAAAATACCATATTTTGTATAGCCAGATTTTTTAGTTTCAGATTAGAAATTCAACTTATTATATAAAATTAATTTTGCTCAATCTGCTACGCTGGACTTGGCAATTGTCTTTTGGGTTTCACAGTCTGTTACTCGAACTATTATGGCGTCTGATTCAACACATACTTCACGTCCTTCAATTTTCAGAACTTTACTGAAAATCTCCAGCATAGCTATAGGGACAATCATGCAGGACAGGGTGAAATAGCGATATAAACTGTGAGAGTTACTGGCTCATTTTGAACGGTTTTATTCTTTGGTCAATATGCCTTCAGACTTTGCTTCATTTTCAACTTTTTTCAATTTTTCTTTTTCTATGTAGACTCTCTTTTTAGCATGGATTGCTTTTTCTCTTATCTCGAGTACTTCTGATATTTCTTGTTGCATATTAAAGATGTTATTATCTTTTGAAGATTCAAGGTCTTTCAACTTTTCCTTAGCTTCTTCAGCGATCCTTACAGCGTATTTTTCTGCAAGTTCAGCCTTTTTTTCGGCCAGTTGAAATTGATCGTAAAGATGTGCAAGTTCTTTAACCTTCCCTTCTTCCGGTTCAGCATCCAGGTCTATTTTTTGTGCTGAAATAGACAGGGCACATGTTTTTAGCTCAGTTAGAACAGATTCAACAGGTTCGCCTGATATAAGCATGGGTATATTGTTATTTAGTTTAATTGACAGAAAAACCAGATCTGCCTCTTTTGAATATTCAATTATCTTTTTGGAATCGGGCTTCGGTATGATAACCGGGGTGGCATCAATTCGAATGTCTTCAAGCATTTCCTTGATCTGAGTCTCATTTTGCTGATTATCCTCATCATAGTGGGTTGCCAATAGCCTTATTTGAGCTGAATCCCACCCTTTACTCCGTGTGATCAGATAAGCTAACAACAGCATGAATCGGCTGGTATCATCATTTTGCCACCAAACATCTATATTTTTGGCTTCTTCTTCCTGTGATGGGTCAGGCTCCATATTCAAACCACTTGATTTCAACAGAATGATGCTGCATCCTGACTGAACTGCAACCGGTATATATTTTTGATATGATGGACAATATTTAGATTTGTTAGTATCAATATTTTTTTCTTCCCAGTTCAATAACACAGTATTCGCCCTTACCGGACCAATCCCAAAGGATTGAAAGAGCGCGGACAGTCCTGCTTCTGTATTAATCGTTGAGAGTACCAGAGGAAAGGAATGATGTGTATTTTCAAGAATTTCTTTTTTAAGTTCCCTGAGCGCCTCTTCTTTTTGTCGGCCATAGTTCAGCCCGCTGCTTTGCAAAACTTTAACTGCACAAGTTATTCCACTGCCTCCCTCTATTAATCCTGCAAAATCCAACAGCAGATTCCGATACTTTTGCTCGTTTGATAAAACAAGAATATAAGGGCGCCATTCTCTGGGATGGTCAATATCTTTATCAGCTTCTATCAGACTGGTCCTTACCTTTTGTAAATGGTATGATCGCTGACTGTCAGCCCAGCGGTTCGGTCCTGAAGTTCGTTTCAGATAATGATAGATGGCAAAAAGAATGGCTACAGCTGCAACACCAGTTTTCAAATCAATGGCCAGCATGACACCTAAACAGGCAAGAAATCCAACAAGGCTCAGTTTTTTATTGTACCACTTGAATCGAGGCCTGAAAGACGGACTTAAGGTTGCTGCCTCAAAATATGTTGCATAATTAAGCAATCCGTATGAAATCAAAAAAAACATTGAAA
>JABIYQ010000463.1 GCA_018702715.1 Desulfobacula sp.
CGCAACTATGCAAGCCTGACCCCAATCACACATGACCCCAATCACAAGATCTAAAAATCAAATCTTATCTTGGAAAAAAATAGAAACAGGCTTATGATAGGAAATAAACAAAACACTTTTATAATGATCTGAAACCATCAAAGGGATGTACTCAATGAAACTGATCCGCTTGATTCTATTTGTTTTTTTGTTTTTGGGTGTCAATCCAGCATTGGGCCAGGATGCCGGTGATTTTAGATCCTTGGTTGAAAATATGAAAAAAGCTCCCCGGGGGCCATTTAAACAATTGCGATGGTTCTGTAATGACGGAAGTATCCTGGAACCTGTCGAATATGCCTGTCAAGACCATGGCGGCGGGTTTCAGCACGGGGAATGGACGGATCAGGTCAAGACAATGCGGAGCCAGAGGTATTATATCGGCAATATATATGCAGATATGGTTCCTGAAACCTTACTTATGAGTCCAGTATACCCTGATATAGTAAAACAGATGATCCTGGAGCAATTCCTTATCAATGCTGATGATGGGTGGATATTCAGGCAAGCCCGGTATTATCGTGGTGCATTGCAGGCTGAAGACGAAGCAAAGGGCGGGGCAGGGCTTTTAAAGGAGTTATTAAATACCCACAAGGGGTCACAAGAAAGGTTCTTGTTTCTGCGTGAAGCAGCGAGGCTGCTGCCCCATTATCGTAAAAATGCCCCCATCAGTGAGATGCGGCAGTTATCCCTGGCCATTGCAGCGGCTGACAAGAATTTCGAATTTCTGCGTACCAAGATACATGTTAGACCCGATATCGGGGATGCCGGACGCGTCAGGACCTATGCTGAAAAACACGGTCTTATTGAACTTATGGATTCCTATGAACACCTGGGAAAGATAATAGATGAGGTATTCCAGCCAGGCGAAGTGGTCACCCTGCTTCATTCATTGGCTGATCAGGTACGGAATTCTGAATTATCTCAAAAACTTGGGCAGGGGGCAAAAAGACTTGCAAAAGAGACAGACCCTTTTATCCGGTTTGAAGTTGTTGCAAGCTTGAGCGCAGTACTGCGCAGTCATTTCTTTAAGGCAGGGGGACCCGCCGCCATGCTGACAGTTCTGGATACGGGTATACTTTTGGAAGATGAATTGTTCCGAGAGGCCACAGGGCTGATGTACAGCTTGCCCCAGCTTTCTCTTGGCCGGTCCCTCGGATTCTTAAGTCAATGCACGGATATCCTTTATGGAACGGGCTTTATTTCAGGCCGTCAGCATAAGGCATTGAAAAACAGGTTTGCAAACCAATTAAAATCCGGCCAGGATCTTTTTCAATACCGGACCGATCTTGCCTATGTTGCCAGGGTATCTGACTGGGCTGAACAAAATCTTAATTATAATTTTTCCAGGACAATAGACCATTTTCAGACCATAGAGCCCCTGAGTAGGCGATATATCCATGACCGTCTCCACGCAAGCCTTTTATTGGCCTATTCCCAGGTGCTGGAAAGATTGATGGCGGATAACAGCCGACAATTGAGGATTGCCAATAATATATGGGGAAAAAACCGGACTTTTGGAATCAATGGTTTGAACTCGGGTCTTGCCAGAGGGGTGCTAAGAGAACCCAAATCCAGGGATGATCTGAAAAAATTTTCCAGCAATAGTATTTTGATACTGCCTGCCACAACCTCTGATTTGCCGCCCGTTGCAGGAATTGTGACTGCGGGCAGGGGAAATATCCTTTCACACGTCCAATTGCTGGCCAGAAACCTTGGCATTCCCAACGTTTCCGTGGATAAGACTCTGTTGCCGGAAATAAGGTCCATGATAAACAAGAAAGTTGTACTGGCTGTAAGCCCTAAGGGTGTGGTTCAGATGGCCGAAGACCACCCTGACTGGGATGCAATCTTTGCCAAAAGAGCCAGGGTTAAGCGGGCAGTTATAAAAGTGGATGTTGAAAAGCTTGATCTGGGCAGGACCGGGTTTGTCACCCTGCAGCAGATCCGGGCAAAAGATTCAGGCAGGATTGCTGGTCCTAAAGCTGCTAATTTAGGAGAATTGAAACACCATTTTCCCGAGGCAGTTACGGAGGGGGTGGTGATTCCATTTGGGGTTTTCAGAAAATTATTAGACCAGCCCTTTGAACCCGGCGGCCCTGAAATGTTTGTCTGGATGAAAAATCAATACCAGGTAATTAATGCCCTTAAAGACAAACCAATTGAACAGAAATCTGTGATTGAGGCAACGCTTACAAGCATCAGGTCCTGGATTTTTAACGCTGATCCGGGCGAAAGTTTTCGCCAAGACCTGAAACTCATACTTGAAAAAACCCTGGGTAAGGATGGAAGCTTTGGGGTCTTTGTGCGCAGTGACACTAATGTAGAAGACCTGCCCGGGTTTACGGGGGCAGGCCTGAACCTGACTTTGCCGCATGTGAAGGGGTTTGAAAATATTCTGGCTGCTGTGCAAAAGGTATGGGCATCTCCTTTTACCTTGAGGTCATTTGGATGGCGTCATGCCTATCTTGCAAATCCAGAGCATGTGTATGCCTCTGTTCTGTTGATGAAAACCGTGCCCGTTGAAAAATCCGGGGTTTTGGTGACAAAGAACCTTGAGACACAAGAAAAAGGCTGGCTTACCATTGCCGTGAATGAAGGAGTGGGAGGTGCTGTTGCAGGACAAAAGGCCGAGGAACTGCGGGTTTATACCAAATCTGGGGAAGTGACTCTGCTGTCTCAGGCTACAGAACCCTTAAAACGGGTGGTATTGGAACAGGGCGGCATGACCAGGGCTGATGCCAGCGGCAGTGAAGCCATATTGAATGCTAAAGAAATTGCACTTTTGATTTCATTTGCTGAACAATTGCCCCAAAGATTTCCCATACTCCTGGATGATGCAGATCAGGAGGTTCCTGCTGATGTTGAGTTTGGGTTTTATAAAGACAAACTAGTGCTGTTTCAGATTCGACCCTTTCTGGACGATTTTCTGTCACAGCATGACAATTACCTTTCCTTGCTGGATCGGCAATTTAACAGTCAAAAAAAGGTGATAAATGATTTGACCCGGATAGATTTAACCCGGATAGATTTAATCGGGATAGATTCAACCGGGATAGATTCAACCGAGATACCTGAAAAGGAAGCCCCATGAAGCATTTTGTTTGTATCTTCATCCTGGTCCTGGGAGGAGAAAAATTTTTACAAGCCTATCCTCTGGACGGGTATCTTAATACTAATATTCAACGTCTGGAAGGGGTGCTAAAGGTGCAGCAGGGAAAGATCCCGGGGAAAAAGCTTTCAGCCGGCGCTCTGCTTGATACCCAAAAAGTGGATCTGCGTCTAATAAATCATACAGAAATGCAAATCCCGGCCCCTGATGCCGAACTAACAGCTAAAATTCTGGCATTGCTGGGAGAGGATGCAAAGGAATATGGTATTGCAGTGCTGGATATTACGGAACCAAAAGCACCTCGGTATGCCGCATCCCAGGGAGGTTTTAAGGCAAACCCGGGAAGTGTGGGAAAGCTCATTGTTGCTTTGGGTGTTTTCCAGGCTCTTGCTGATATCTATCCTAAAGACCTGGAAAAACGGCTGGACATATTGAGAACCACAATGGTCAGGGCTGATACCTTTATCCAAAATGATTCTCACAAGGTTCCTTTTTGGGCTGGGGGCAACAAGGCCATTCAATATCGACCCATCCGCCAGGGGGACAGGGCAAGCTTATGGACCTGGCTTGACTGGATGATGTCTGCCAGTTCCAATGCTGCTGCCGCCATGGTACAAAAGGAATTGTTGCTCATTAACAGGTTTGGCAAAGATTATCCGGTTGCAGAAAAGGTTTCCCAATCTTTTTTTAATGAGACCCCTAAAAAAGATTTAGGAGCATGGTTCACAAAAAGCATTCAAGACCCCATAACCCGCAACAATTTAAATCTGAAAACCTTTCGCCAGGGGTCTTTTTTTACCAGGAAAGGAAAGAGCAATGTGCCGGGTACTACAAGCTATGCCACCCCTAAGTCCCTGATAGAGTTTTTGCTGAAGCTTGAGCAGGGGAAACTGGTTGATCCTTTTTCCAGCAGGGAAATCAAACGGCTTATTTACATGACGGCCAGGCGTATCAGGTATGCGTCATCACCAGCACTTTCAGGGGCTGCCGTATATTTTAAGTCCGGGTCTCTGTACAAGTGCAGGCCGGAATCTGGATTTGTCTGTAAAAAATACCAGGGCAATGAGTTGAACCTGCTTTGTTCTGTTGCCATTGTCGAGCATCCGGCATCCAGGCCCAGGCTCCATTACATGGTGGCAGTGATCTCCAATGTTCTGCGTAAAAATTCAGCCCTGGCTCACCAGACTTTAGCTACACGGGTGCATAGGCTTATGGAAAAAGATTATGAAAAAAGTGAGTCTATTTCCGGGAAGGAGCATTCTCAAAAATGAGCTTGTCCATGGACACGATCAGATCACTTAGCCATTGACCGCCCATGGGATTGTTGGCCATGGCCACGGCAATATAGCTGCGATTATTACGTTCTATGATGGCACTGTCGGAATGAAAAGATTTCCAGGTGCCGGATTTGCGAAAGATATTAGATTCAGGGTAAACAGACTGAATACCTTTGACAAATTTATGGTTGATGGCAGGCTCGCCTAATATGGATTTCATCAGGCGGCTGTATTCCGGGGTGACCAATTGTCCTGTTTCCAGCATAAAGTAAAAGCGTGCAACCTGTAAGGCAGTGGCACCATGGGAAAGATTATTGACGGGGTCTCGTTTCCAGGCACCAGCCCTGGCATATTCTTTGCCCACCCATAATCCACCGTTTCTTAAAGGATCGTAGAGTTTGTACCGGGGGGATTGAAGCAGGTCGGCAAGGTAATCTTTGCCTACTCGATTGAGCATGGTTGTTGCTGAATGGTTAGAGGAATTACGGATCATCCGGGTCAGGGTCTGCTCTGTACTCCTGTCCAGGGTCATCTCATTGTTGGAGATACGATCAAAGGCCCCGAGGAGAATGGCAATTTTGGGCAGACTGGCCGCATACATCATTTCATTGGGGTTGATATATGCATGCCGGGGTTCAAAAGGATTCGTAATATCCACAAGAGCTATGGTCAGATTTTTGCCGGCTGCTGCCTTGGAAAGGTTTAATTGTTCCAGAGCTTGTTCCAGGCCTTTTTGAAGTTTTGTGTCGCAAATTGTGTCCAGCAGGTCCGGGGATGGAGATGCCTGGATACCTGGAACTATCAACAATAAAATTAAAATGACAAATTGTGCAATTGTCTTCATAATCTGTTATAAATACTAAAAAGGATATGATTTTGCAAGATAATAAAATATCAATAGATCAGGATCTTGAGTGCAACGGAAAATTTATAGCCCTGCGAAAGCTAGGAATCCGGTCTTCATTTTTGTTTGTTAATTTCTTTTTGATTATCACTGCATATTACCAGCTGAAACCGGCCAGCCGTTCTTTATTTCTCGAGGCCATGGGAGCCAGGCAGCTTCCCTGGGTATGGATACTTACAGCATTGGCAACTGTTATTTTTGTCGGTTTTTACCACCAGATGGTCAGGCGGTATGCAAGGATTAATGTGGTTTTGGTGACCTGCCTTGTTATCAGTGTTTTGTTGATATTGTATCGATTTGTACTAAATTCTCCGGGCCCGGCAGTCGTCATTGGATTTTATGTCCTTGTGGACATTATCGGGGTGGTGCTGGTTGAACAATTCTGGAGTCTTGCAAATGCTATTTACACAACCCGTGAAGGGAAATCATGGTATGGATTTGTCGGCACGGGAGGCCTTGTGGGCGGGGTGGCCGGAGGTAGTATTTCAGCTCTTCTGGTAAGTCATACAGCCCTTGAAACTAAAGACCTTTTATTGACAGCATCGGTAACTATTTTGATAATCGCCTTCCTGACTTGGACCATGGGCCGCCTGGGCATCTATTGTGAGTCTGCAAATGTGACGAAAATGAGATCAACGCGTCATAACAGTCTGGGAAAACTTCTGGAAAACCGTTACCTGGTTCTGATGGGGGGTATTTTATTATTGGCACAATTGGTATCTCCTTTGGTTGAATATCAGTTTTTAAATACAATTGAAGAAGCATTTTTAGACACAGAAGCCAGGACTGCCTATCTGTCAGCATTTTTCAGTGTGATGAGTCTTGTTTCCATTGGGATTAATCTTGGGATCACTCCTTTGGTACACAAAAAGTTCGGGACCATTACAGGCCTTTTGGTACAACCTGTTATGATTAGCTGCTGCTCACTTTTTTTTATGATGATTCCCACCAGTTTTTTAATCAGCGCAACCAAGATCAGTGACCGAAGCCTGTCCTATTCCATTAACCGTGCATCAAAAGAATTGCTCTATGTTCCCATTGATCCCGTTCTCATTTACCAGGCAAAGGCGTGGCTGGATATGCTTGGGTACAGATTGTTCAAGGTGTTCGGTTCTTTTATCATTCTGCTGGTCACAAGATGGCTGCCCGTTTCCATGGGCATTGTCCAGCTCAGCTGGCTCGCCATACTGTTCAGCTGTATATGGGTTTTTCTTGTCATGGTTTTGAGGCAGGAATACCGGGAAATGGTTAAAAATGAGGATTAGGGCTCACTCAAAATTGGTAATTAATTTTTGAGTGAGCCCAGAGTGTTTCACAACCTCTGGATCATATATAAAAATGTGGGAAACCGGCTAAGGGATTTTAGTTTATAAAAATCATAGAGTCCCTGCCGTGAAGGGCTGTTGAATTTTAATGGAGACAGGTAGATACATCCCTTGGGTTTTGTCCTGTTTACGCTTTTTCTGATAAGGGTCATTAAAGACTCGTAGTGGGAGTCCGGCAGGGTTTCATCCATGACAAAATTGCAGGTGATTTCTATATTGGAAAATGTGTCATTTATGGTCTGTATCTTTTCAAATGCCTGCCCCACTTGTTTTTTGGTGACAGGTTTGCCCAGAAGATCCAGGGTTGCCTGATCATAGGATTCAAGACCGATATTGATAAAGGTTTGAAAGGGAAGGCCATTGAGCCTTTCAAAAAAGAGTTTGCCTGCATTTAAAAAAGAATCCACACTCCCGAACATGAACAAAAAGTTTTCTTTCATGTATGAAGATTGGAACTCAAAACCATCAAAAGCCTTCTGCACGGTATTAAGAATCAATTCACAGGGAGCGTTTAACGCATCATGCTCTCCTAAAAATATGGCATTGAAATTGACAATGTCCTGACTATACAACTGCCTGAGTTGGGTGATCTGATTGTCAATATCCTGTTTGGATCGTATTAAAAATTTCTTTTTATTTTTAATTTTGCAAAATTGACATTTATAAAGGCAGCCGTCACAAATGGTTATAGGGATTATATTATAGTCAACATGCCGGGCATCGGGTGGCATCACAGTGACCCTTGATCCGGATATGTCAAACAGGCTTTGAGATTTTTCCTGCAACTTTTCAGGGGTTTGCTGTTGGATGGATTGAATCCATTGAGAAAATTCAACGGGTATGCCGGTAACCGGCAATTGTAATATGATTTCATGCCAGTTTTTTACAATACCATTTATTTCATTTTCTTCAAAAGGTCTGCCGCCCAGAAGCGAATTTGTTGGATACATAAGATTGGGAAGATAATATTCACCCAAGGCCTCAAAAACTCCTGAATACCCTCCCGTGGAATAATAAACCCAGTCATTTCCCATGGTTCGTTTAAGCCATTCTGATGGATTGAGCCAGGATTTTTTTTTTGATTTTATATGCCGGATCTCATGGATGAGATTAAATTCAAAAATATAATCACAGGTTTCAAGTTTTGAAAAAAGACCATATTTCACCGGGAAACTCACCTTTGTATATTCACTGGCACCACGAATATTCAATTCAATTGAAAGTTCCCGGCAAGGTTTTCGATTTTTAAATGTTAGCGTCTTATGATAATTTATGTCCAAGGGTTCAATTGCCTTTAAATTTTTAATGATCTGTGTTTACAATTGAATTTGTCACATGACAATCATTTTTTAAAGAGATTCAATAAAATATCAACCCCCAGAATGCTGGATATGGTTTAATTTACTCATAATATTCGCCGTCTTGAACCTTAATGTTTCTGGATGCATAGGTCTTCATGTCAGCATTGTGCGTGACAACGACAATGGTGTACCCGCCCATATTCAATGATTTTAAAAGCATCATAATCTCCTGGCTTGTGCTGGAATCAAGATTGCCTGTAGGCTCATCTGCCAGGATAATAGGTGGTTTTTTAACAATCGCCCTTGCAATGGCTACTCTTTCCTGCTCTCCCCCGGAAAGTTGATCTGGAAGGCGATGGGCTTTTTCAGACAGGCCGACCCGATCAATCACATCCAAGGCCATCTGGTTTTTAATTTTATTTTTTTGGGAGGTGACAGCCAGAGGCAGTTTAACATTTTCCAGTACGGTTAGATAGGGAATCAGTTGAAAAGACTGGAAAACAAACCCGATATATTCGCTTCTGAAATCTGCCCTTTGTTCATTGGAAAGGGCATAGAGATCCAGAGAATCCACTATAATCCTGCCTCGTGTGGGTTGATTGAGCGCACCCATGGCTGCCAAAAGAGTACTTTTTCCTGATCCGGATTGCCCCATGATGGTGATAAATTCTTCGTCATCAATGAAAAAATCCATTTTTTTTATAGCACTGACCTTTGTATCACCGCTAAAGTAATCCTTGCCCAGTCCTTTGATTTCAATTAAATGGTCTGTGTGTGTCATCATGTTTTACTCGCTTTTTTTATAATGCCCTCAGGGCTTCACTTGGGTCCATATTACTGGCTTTAACTGCCGGATAAAGGCTTGCCAGAAGACTTAAAGCCACAGCCATAAGTGTGGACACAATTCCAAGATTGATATTGATTCCAAAAAATATACCGTCTTTCATCACCAAGGGTATAATTCCCCAGGCAAGAAGGTTTCCAATACAGAATCCAGTAAGGCCACCGATTACACCAAGTACCATTGCCTCCAAAAGGATGATCTGCATCACATGCCCCTTTCTAAACCCGATAGCCCTGAAAATACCAATTTCCCGGGTCCGTTCATTAACAGACCCCATCATGGTGACAAGGACCAGAAGGGATCCGATGAAAATAACAATAATGGAGATGCCAAGACTGAAGGATTTAAACATTTCAATGGATTGCATTTTAGACATTACTGCCTGTTTCATGGCAGTGACCTTGGCATTGGGAAATTTTTCGGCAATTTGAAGGGTCAGTTCGTTAATGGGACACCCCCTGCAAAAAGCTGCAATTTCAACCATGGAAAGTTTGCCATCTTTTCCCAGGACTTTCTGACTGACTTTAAGATCGGCAATTATGGCATTGTCCTCAGATGAGCCTGTTGATTTTAATATCGTAGAAATTTTAAAGAGTTTGTTGGAAAGTTCAAAAGTTTGACCTGTCTTAACCCCTAAAAATTTGGCCACTTGAGACCCCAATATGACCTCATCATCTTTTTGCGGAAAATATCCATTTGTTTTTTGCCACCAGGTTTTTAAGGACAGTTCCTCTTTGAACACAACACCCATCAAAAGAACCTTTTTATCATTGACCACCACGGGACCTAAAACTTTGGGCGCGACAATGGAAAGACTTTTTGCATTTTTGATAGACCGGATATGGGTCAGCCTGTCCTGATCAAATTCTTGAACTTTATAATTTACACCACCCACATAAATACCACCGTAGCTCAAGGATAAATTCTCACTCTTGGGCGTCATGATAATGTTGGCACCAAATTTGTTTAACCGTTTCTCAATATTTTGGGTCATGCTCTCTGTTATGGACAAAAGAGTTACTATGGTGGATATTCCGATAACCAAACCAAGCACCAGGAAAAGCATCTTTGCTTTTTTTCGTAAAATATTGCCAAAAGATATGTTATGGAGTTTCACCTTTTCTCCTCCTCCTTTTTAAGTAATTTTTTGCGCTGTCGATGATTCATCTGGTTGAGCAGTGTGGCATTCAGGTTTTGACGGGTAAATACTGACTTAATTGTACTCAATTGAATTTTTTGCCGATCATAAGTTACTACAAGCCGTGTATTGTGCCTGTCTCTTAAAGCATTTTTTACACCTTCAATGGCCAGGGTCTGTCTGATCACCTCATCAGACCATGTAGATCCCTTGTCCATTTTGAATATGGCATCTTCCAAATTTCTGGTGGTAATATAAGAAAAAACCTGTGGCACAGTGGCAAGGCTTAAGCCTGAAATAATGACCAGGCAAGTGATCAACACAATTGTGTAAAATCCCATGCCTCGGCTTTTAATCCCCAGAACCTTTTTCCTTTTATCTTTATATTTTTCAAAATTGTACATATTGCGGCCTTCCTTTTATGGACTGAAGATTTTTAATATTTTGGCGATAAAACCATCAGAGGGACTTCTCCATCCCTTTGATTCCATTGACACTGTTTTTTGCCGATCATATTCGCTTTTCAAAGCAAGCCTTGCCGGTTTGCCAATAGAAGTCATGGCGACTGTAATTTCAACATCCCTAAGAATGGTTTTGTGATCAACTATCACCATTTTTTTATCGATATTTGCCAGCATGCCACGATAACCTTCTAAATTTTTTAATTTGGCATCGATTTTCCTTATGCAGGAACCACAGGAAATGTTGTCTACTATAAAAACCGATCTTAGAGAATCTTCAGCCCCGGCAGATAAGTTGAAAATAATAAAAAAGACAAACAAAAAGCTGGACATCAAAACACTTTTTTTAAACATTTTAAGCCTTCCTTTTTAACGGGTTGTAATGTAAATGACAGATTGTATAATTCAAAAGACTGCTTAATTGTCAGATGCTGTATTTTTATACATATTATGCAATACAAGCTTGATAGCTGCATACGGCACCAGGAATAATGTTACGCTTAATAATTTTAATTCAGTCATGCCATTTAAATTTTCCAATACAAATTCTTGTTTTGTTAATCCAAACCAGGCGGAAAAATATTGATAACCAAAATCACCGCATGTCAAAAGCCAGACAAACCAAATCATCAAAATTAAAACTGAAAAGGCAAAGCACCTGATTAGAACTTTGGCACATACATGTAAAATCTGAGAAGTTTCATTTTCTGTTTTTTGATTCATAAGATATCTCCTTAAAAATTGTTTTAAACCCATAAATAATGCATTAGAGTGTCAAAATAGACCCCGGAATCAGCGATCCTGCTAAAAATTGACACTTGAATAATCATCGTGCAAGCAGTATGTCGTAACTGGATTGAAAATGTCGTAAATGGATTTGACAAAAAAAAATATAATGGAGTATAAGCACTTGATGTTTAAGAATTTTAAAGGACAGTTAAATTTGAATTCTATTTTAGATTATGTGCAAACTCCAATAGAAAATTACCCGGATGCCTCAACTTTCCGGCAATCCATTTACGTTGTAGAAGCCGGTTTGATTTGTATATTTAGTTACTTATGGTTGGAATACACCCAAATGGATGGATTGTTCAAATCTGTCTATCCCATAATCATTGCAACAATTATTATTATTTCTCAATATCTGGTTGTAGAATTTGGTGGACGGCTGATCTACAAACATTGGCAGCCTTTTAAAATTAATATTGGAAAATTCTGGGGAATTTCTTTTGTCGGTGTCTTTTTTGGCTTTACCATGGTGTATTTTAATGCACAATGCATTGGTATTGAAAAACTTTATCCGGATATATTCTATTTTTATACAGAGCATCCTGCCCCCTTGCCAAGTCGGTTAGCAGTCTTCTACAAAATAATTCTCATTCCCTGGATGGTTGCAACTTTTCTGCTTACGCAAGGAGTGCTGAAAAAACAATTAGAAAAAGAACTTGCCGAAATCAAACAAATCAATGATAAACTTGAAAAAAAGAAGCAGGAAATTCTACCTGAAAATAAGCCTGTTTACATTGAAGAGCCCATTTCAAAAGATGAGGATGAAAAAAAATCAACACATTTTGAAACAACTTCAGAGGATGGTTTTAAAAAAATCGCTTTTATCGATATTTATTATATTGCTGTGAAGGATCATTATTGCCAATTGGTGATCAATAAGGAGGGAGAGCTGCACAAAGAACTTTTGCGGTTATCTCTAAAGCAAGCCATGGCAAAACTGCCTTCCGACTATTTTGTACAGGTTCATCGTTCCTATACTATTAATCTACAACATGTACTAAAAATTAATAAAAAAGGGCAGGCCTTTCAATTATTGATCCGTGGAACCAATGATTTTATCCCAGCCTCCAGGCATCGCGCCCAGGAATTTTTACCCAAAATTAAAAAAATCTTAGGTTAACTTCATGTTCATTCCAAAACTGAATTATCCGAATTCAAATGCTGTTTTTGTAACCAAAGGTTTAAAAAATAAATGAATAGAAATTTTACATCCGGGTTTGTTGCGAGTTTACCTGTAGCCGCAAGTGTGAGCGCTTATGGAAGCGTACTTGGGGTACTTGCTGCACAAAAAATGCTTTTATGGACCGAATTGCTATTTATGAATCTTGCTGTTTTTGCCGGTTCTGCCCAATTTGTAATGATAGACATGTGGAACCCACCGCTCCCAATTATTGAAATCACTTTAGCAGTATTGGTCATTAATTTAAGATATCTCTTGATCGGCGCATCTTTGAGGCCGGTTTTCAAGGGTACAAGCCTTAAACATAAATTTGCCTTTATGCATCTTGTTGGAGATGAAAACTGGGCGGTGACCATGGCGGCTTACTACAGGGAAAAGGTAAATACATATTATCTTTTAGGCAGTGGCGTATGTGTTTTTATTGCCTGGTGCACAGGAACCCTTTTAGGACATAGCCTGGGTGCTGCAATCAGTAATCCTGAAGTCTATGCCTTGGATTTCGCATTTATAGCTGTTTTTACAGCCCTTGTTGTTAGCATGTGGAAAGGAAAACAAAATATTGTGCCGTGGTTGATTGCAGCCCTGCTATCCATTGCCGCAGAAAGAATATTACCCGGGAAATGGTATGTTTTGATTGGTGGAGTGGGGGGAGCTATGGTTGAAGCACTTTTATACCGGGAGAAAACTCATGGAACTGATTAGCAATGATACAACAATCATTTTTACAATTATATGTTCAGCAATAGTAACCTATTCACTCAGGATTGGAGGTCTGCTCCTTTCAGAGCGCCTTCCTGAAATAGGACGGTTTAGAGTATTTATGGATGCACTTCCCGGCACACTTTTATTATCATTGATAGCTCCCGGAATAGCATCTTCAGGAATTTATGGAGGTGTGGCAGCCGTTGCTACAGCCGGATGCACTTACAAAACTGGGAATGTGTTTTTGTCAATGATCATTGGTGTGGGAATTGTTGCATTGAGCCGTCAATTCATATAGATACGTACGGCTCTTTGTTGGATTTTTATGGAATTTATTAACAATAAATATTATTTTACCGAGATTTAATTATGAGTTTTTGCGATCGGCTTGGATTTAAGACAGTTGAATCATTTTATGAACCAACAACGGATGCAGGCTACGGGTTGATGATAAGAGAACCTTACTCTGAACAGGTATAATAATCCCTTGAATACCGGATTTAATTGATATAAATCATATTATTAAATACATTTTAAAGAAATAATATCCAAAGAGATTTAAACTACAATATTTATAGAGGACAAATATGTTTGCTGATTTACCTTTACCAAAGCCGGATGAAATTGTACCTTTAATGATCCAGGCGTCAGAAGACCACCGCGCAGAAAAAGTTGATTTGACAGTGGGGGTATATCGTGATGATTCAGGGAATACCCCCATAATGAAGGCAGTTCGTGAAGCAGAAAAATATTTAGCTGTCAATAGGACAACCAAAAGCTATGTCGGGCCTTTAGGAGATCCAAAATTCGTTGCCCTTATTCAAGAATTTGCATTTCAAAAAAAAATTGAAAACAAGTTCATTCGTGGAATTCAAACCCCTGGAGGCAGCAGTGCCTTAAGCCTGATTTTAAATCTTATTAAAAAAGCACAACCTGATATGACTATTTGGGTAAGTGATCCCACATATGCCAATCATGGACCAACAGCGAAATCCATTGGCTTAAAATTGAAAGAATATCCCTTTTTAAACCGGGAAACCAATAAATTAAAAAATGATTCTCTAATGGGGACACTTGAATCCTTAGGACCCAAAGATGCTGTTCTTCTTCATGGTAGCTGTCACAATCCTACAGGATTGTGTCTTGATGAACATCATTGGAGTAAAATTGCCGATATTGCACAAAAAAGAGGTTTTTATCCGATTATTGATACTGCCTACCAAGGTCTTGGGATCAGCATAAAAGAAGATGCCAAAGGGTTAATTATTATGGCTGAAAAAGTCGATGATTTAGCACTCAGCTTCAGCTGTTCAAAAAATTTTGGTTTATATAACGATCGTGTGGGTTGCGCATTCTTAATGGGTAGCAATGAACAAGAGATAAAAATTGCACAGACTCAATTGGCTTCTCTGGCCAGGCCATGTCACTGGGTAGCACCTCAAAACGGGGCTGAGATTGTTAAACACATACTGACAACACCTGAGTTAAAAGACATGTGGCATGAAGAATTATCTGTCATGAAAAAACGCATTATTGGGCTTAGGGAGAAACTTTCTTTGGCACTGCAAGTTGAAACAGGTACAAAAAAATATGATTTTATTGCAGAAAATTCAGGTCTGTTTTCAATTTTGCCTGGAACGCCCCGGCAAATGGAAATATTGAGAAATGACTATGCAGTATATGGCCTTGATGATGGACGCATTAATTTAGCCGGTCTTAGTGAAAATAAAATTTCATACCTTGCTAAAAGTATAGCCGCAGTGATTTAAAAAAAATACCATAACAGTACCGCTGAACTTCATGGGGCCAGGGTTAAGCAAAACTCCGGGAAAAATAGCTAAAAATTCTTTTATTAAACCCTCTATGTCCGGTAAGATCAGGTGATGAATCTGTCTATTCCTGATCAATTCACCGTCTTTTTTCATGTTTAATAAATCCTGTCTTTACTATGGACTTCATCCTTGAGGTAAATGCAGCAGAAAAAAAGGACATAGCAAATTGTCATGCATGACAAATGATATTATAGAAGCGGGATTTGGCGGCGGGGTAAACCGGCAACAAAACATACTCACTACATAATTGGAGACTATAATCACTTTTTAACTACCTCAAAAACTTATCTAAAAATGGCTAATGCTTTATCCAATTTATAGGGATGAATCAATCACAATCTTCTCTGCCGATGTGCTGAGAAATGCAGGCAATGGATTTTACAGAGTAGTGGTATCAGACAGGCAGGCTTATTTTGAAACAGCTGCCGCTGCCTTTTGTACTGGTAACATCAATTTTACCATTATGATACTGGATAATATGTTTCACAATGGCTAGGCCAAGACCTGTACCGCCCTCATTACGGCTTCTGCCACGATCTATCCGATAAAACCGATTGAAAATCTTGGTCAGATGTTCTTTTTTAATACCATTGCCATTGCCTTGTAACCTCATTTCAATATATGATCCCTGTTTTGTGACCGTGATCGTTATAGGCTTGCCCTCTGGACTGTATTTAATTGCATTATCCAAAAGGTTGATAATGGCCTGTTCCATTAAACTCGGATCAACCATGGCGGTAATATCTTCAGTATATTCGATGCTCACAGACATATTTTTTTTCTTAATATTACCGTTGCAGTTTTGAACAGCGGTCTGGATCAATGCGGTCATACTATGCTCTTCAAGCTGAATATTCCCACCCTGAAGGCGTTCAAGTTTTGAAAGGGCTAAAAGGTCATTGATCAGATCGATCATTCGGTTTACATTTTTTTCAATAATTTTTAAA
>JABIYQ010000301.1 GCA_018702715.1 Desulfobacula sp.
ATTTGGATGGCAAATGAGTCTGGAACACATACTTGTTGTTGATGATGAAAAAAGGATAGTTGAAAATATTACTCTTTGTTTGAAAAGAGAAGGTTTTCAAGCTACAGGTGCCTATGACGGCGATGAGGCGTTAAGGATCTTTAAAAAACAAAGATTTGACCTTGTGCTGCTTGATGTGAGCATGCCCGGAATGAATGGGTATGAAGTCATGGAACATATTTTTGCAATAGATAAAGAGGCCTTGATTATTATTATCACAGGCTATGCATCTGTTGAATCTGCAATCAAGGCCCTTAAAATAGGTGCATGGGATTATCTTAAAAAACCCTTTGAATATGCAGATCTGGTAAAAACAGTAAAAAATGCGCTTTCCCAGAAAAAATTGATTGCAGATAAAAAAGCTGTTTCTGCAAGGCTTGAAGCATCTGAGAAACAATATGAATACATGGTGAATAATTCTCCGGATCTAATTTTTACACTTGACCAAAAGGGATGCTTTACCTTTGCGAATCATCAGTTTGAAAAGGTTTTGGGATTTGCTAAAAATGATTTGATCGGAACTGGGTTTGAAACTATTATTCATGAGGAAGACCTTTCAAAAGCTTCCATTCTGACTGGATTAAAAGAAAATGATCAACTGTCCTATGATCAACTATCCAATGATCAACTATTAACTGATGGTCAGGATATACTTTTAAGGTTTAAAAAGGCCGAGACAAAAATTTCTCAATATGATCCCTATGAATCCTTTGCTTTTATGGAACTAAAAGCAACTCCCATGAATATGCCTGCAAGTGACACAAGAGATGAATTCATTGGCGTATATGCTGTGGCAAGGGATGTAACAGAAAGAGTAACCCTGGAAGACCAGCTCAGGCAAGCCCAAAAAATGGATGCCATCGGAACACTTGCCGGAGGAATCGCCCACGATTTTAATAATATACTCATGGGTATTCAAGGATATGCATCCCTTGTAAAAAGCGAGTTTGAACAGGGCAGCAATGAATATAAAAGGCTTGCCAATATTGATGCTTATGTTTTCAGTGGTGCTGAGATGGCCAGACAATTATTGGGATTTGCACAGAAAACATCCAAGGAAACCAGTCTTATTAATCTGAATTATCTTTTAAAAATAACTGCCAAATTGTTTGGCAGAACGAAAAAAGATATATCGATTGAGCAAAATCTGGATAAGCAATTGTGGGGAACCCTAGTTGATGAAGGTTTGATTAAACAGGTGCTGATGAACCTTTTTGTCAATGCGCGCCAGGCAATGCCCGGTGGTGGTAAAATTCTCATAAAATCTGAAAATGTTGTTGTGGATGAATCCGGTTTAGAAAAGAGCGGTGCCTACGTAAAAGTAACTGTCGCAGACAATGGCGTTGGAATGGATGAGGAGATCATAACTCGTATTTTTGATCCGTTTTTTACTACAAAAGAAAGAGGCAAGGGGACGGGCCTTGGACTTGCCACTGCCTATGGGATTATAAAGAGTCATAAGGGAATATTCAAAGTTAAAAGCAAGTCGGGAAAAGGCAGTGCTTTTATGTTTTTTCTGCAGGCCAGTCGAACAAAGGTAACCCCTGGTAAAGTGTCTGTTGAAAAAGAGATGATCTTTAATGGAAAAGGCATGGTTTTATTGGTCGATGATGAAAAAGGGGTGATCGAAGTTTGTTCGGAAATGTTGGAACATCTTGGATTTCAAGTTAAAGCCGTCTCAAATGGTGTTGAAGCAATAGAGTTTTTAAAAATCAAAAATCAAAAAATAGACCTTGTTATTCTTGATATGGTAATGCCTTTGATGAATGGAGAGGAAACTTTTGAAAAAATAAGGGCTCTTGATCCGGAAATGAGAATTTTGGTGTCCTCGGGCTATAGCCGGGAAACAGAAATAGAGAAAATGATGAAAAAAGGGTGTAATGGATTTATCTCAAAACCCTTTGATATTGTTAAATTATCTGAAAAATTGAACACAATTTTCAAGACCACTTAAAAAATTTTGACAGGTTTTGAAATGGGAAGCGAATTGAATTGCGATATAAGGGTTTGGGAAATTCCCAAACCCTTATTTTTTTAATTAACCAAATGATTTTTCAAGATCGGGAACGATCTGTTTTTTACGGCTCATGATACCCGGCAACCATGCTTTCCCATCAACTGGAGCAACACCAAACGTTTTTTCAACAACAGAGGCGTCATCTGATGCGATCAATAACTCGGTTCCTTCTTTCATAATATCAGTCAGCATTAGAAGAACAGTATGGTGACCTTTTTCTTCTTTAAGGGCCTGGATATCTTTTTCCAGATCAGCTTTAATGCCGTCAACAATAGATAAATCAACCAGTTCGAGCTGTCCGCAGCCAACACCGTTTCCGCTCATGTTGAAATCCTTGTAATCACGCAGAACAAGTTCACGGATCGGGGTGCCTTCAACTGCGGATTTGACCTTGAACATTTCAATCCCCAGTGCTTCCAGATCACCTTCACCACAGATTTCAGAAAGCTGTGCACATATTTTTTTATCAGCGTCAGTGCATGTAGTAGATTTGAAAATGACAGTATCAGAAAGAATTGCGCAAAGCATGATACCTGCAATATCTTTTGGTATTTCAACATCAAAATAATTATACATGGAGGCAATAACAGTGCAACTGCATCCCACAGGCCATATCCAGCACTCAAGAGGCTGGCCTGTTGTTACATCACCAAGCTTATGGTGATCAACAATGCCAAGAATATTGGCATCGCCAAGATCGTCAGGGCTCTGGGCAAGATCAGAATGATCTACAAGATATACATCTTTACCTGCAAAAGAAGTAACAACCTCGGGTCCTTGAACTCCGAATTTTTCGAGTACAAAACTAGATTCAGGGTTTAATTTTCCTTGAATTGCAGGGGCAATATCCTCGCCCAGTTTTTTTTTGAGATCTGCAAGTGCAATTGCTCCACAGACAGAATCCGTGTCTGGATTTTTGTGACCAAATACTAAAGTTGACATAAAACCTACCTCCATTTGTTATTCTTGCTTCTATTTTTGATGACCTTAATCCGATAAAATCATCTTTAAGTTTAATCTACTGTGAACCATAACCAAAAAATACGATATTCTATAGAATGAATTGGCAATATAAACAAGGAAAATTTTATAAAATTTTTGGTCTGACCCGTAAGCACAACAGGAGCCCAAAAGCGATACAAGAGATTACCAATAATAAATAGAAAGCAGCTATATAGCTGTGAGTCATGTCAAACAAAAAACCTGTCAATATAGGACCCAAAGCTCCGCCCGTGGTACCGAAAAAAACAACAATCCCGAACAGGGAGCCATGAGCCCGGATACCGAACAATTCCACCATGATGGGAGAGATGGCCGTAAAAAATCCGCCATGGGCAATTCCATAGATACAGGCAAACAGGTAAAGCTTCCACAAAGCATCGGCTTTTGTAAGCCAAACCAGACTTATGAGCAGAAATCCGAAACAAATGGTCATGACCCGTTTGCTTCCAGTTCTGTCAATGACCGTTCCTGAAATAAACCGGCCCAACATGCTCACAGCACCTATGGTGGAAAGGATACCGGCTGCCTTGTGGGGGGAAATGCCTATGTCACGTGCATGGGGAACGATATGAATGAGGATACTCATAAGGCAGAAAACCACAAACAGGTTTACCATACCAACCAACCACAATTCATGAGTTTTCAGGGCTTTTGCAAAGGAAAGTCCCTGGTCCTGGGATATTGGTTGTTCTCCTATGGTGCCGACAGATAAGTAATCCGCTGTCTTAGGATCCCGTCTGAGAAATTGGGCAATGACAAAAAGAACGATAAAGGCAAAAGACCCCATGAATATAAATGCGGTCTTCCAGGCAAAGCCTGAGATCAAAAAACTGGCCAGGATTGTGAAGGTGAATTGTCCGGCCCCGGTACCCACCTTGACAAGCCCGGTCATTTTACCTCTTTTTTTGGCAAACCATCTGGCAATTGTGCTAAGAGTAATGACGTCCACGGAACTTAGCCCTATGCCGAAGACAAGGCCGAAAATAAGATAGAGCTGCCACAGGGTTCCGACCTGAGACATGAGGCAGAATCCAAGACCAAAAAAGATGGCGGCAATGCTCATCAAAATTCTTGGACCGAATTTATCATTTAGCCTGCCAATGATAATGCCAAACAGGCCACTGACAAAAAAGGCTGCGGAAGAGGCACCGGATATAGCCGCTCTTGACCATCCAAATTCATCCATCAAAGGGTTGAAGAAAACCCCATAGGAGATATACATACCTATCCCAATCGCCTGGATGCTGAAACAGGAAGCTGTAATAACACTGCTGTAGGCAGTCAGCTTTTGGCTTGCCGGGCCTGTCATACTAAAGTTTTTCCCTTAACAACCATAAGTTTCATATATCCCTTCTCAATCACGAAAACATTTTTTTCAAAATGACTGATTTTAAAAAAAGCAGCATACTAAACCCTGGGTCATGCCACAAGCTTAAATTAAAAGCGGTTAATAAATCATTCGTCTGTAAACAATTGACTAAATAGTTTATATTTGCTTAAGATAAAGTCCATATGTGTGAAGATTAAAATTATCATCAATAATTATAAGGAAGCCCAATGTTTATTGTTAATATTTTTATTTTAAGTGTTGCTGTTTTTCTTGTGTCGAATTTTCTTCCCGGCATTAGGATTAAAAATTTTATGACAGCGGTTATGGTGGCAATAGTCTATAGTATTATTAATTTTTTAACGGGCTGGCTACTGGTTCTCTTAACCCTTCCGTTTATCATTATTACCTTTGGCTTGTTTAAATTTGTGATTAATGCATTTCTTCTCTGGCTGACCGATAAAATTGTAGAAGATTTTGAGATTAAAAATATTTTTACTACATTTATTGCCGCATTCTTAATTACAATGGTGGATTTGCTAATAAAATGGATCTTTTAATGGGTTTGAAAATTTTTGAGTGAGCCCTTAGCAAAAGGAGAGATGGAATGAAAACCACTGCCAAAGATGTTATGGTAACCCGTTTTAAAACGCTGAACCCTGATTCTCCTATAACCAAAGCATTAGAGATTTTTAAATCATCAAAACTGGATGGTAAAACAATTTTCGGTATTATGGTAATCGATAAAGACGGCTCCATTGTGGGCATGTTATCCATGTATGATATTCTTTTGTTCCTTTTACCTAAACATGTTAAAATTTGGGGTAATATCAGCGATATAGAAATAGAGGGTATCATTGAACGAGCCACCGCCAAACTGAAAAATTATTTTGTAGGAGATATCATGACTCCAAAAATCATATCTGTCACACCTGACACTCATTTGATGATGGTCCTTGATATCATGATGAAAAAACATGTTCGAAGACTGCCGGTTATCTCCAATGGAGAGGCTGTAGGCATGGTGTATATCTCAGATCTTTTTAAGCATTTTATTGAAAGAGTATAAATATGGTAAAAGATACATTAACCGGGTTAAAAGTCCGACATGCCATGAGAAAGCAGTTGATAATGCTTGACCCCGTTGACAGTATTGATTGCGCAATCCAGTATTTAATTAAATATAAGATTAATGCGATTTTAGTGGGTAAAGATTCTGAGAAACCTTTGGGCGTTGTTTCAAAAACAGATATAATGGGGGCCTGGTATTCAGGGCTTTCTTTATCAACCCCCGTTGAAATGATAATGAACAGCCCTCCGCTTTTCTGCGGGCCTGATGATACACTTGATTCGGCACTGGATACAATGAAAGCCAATAAGGTCTATCGGTTATATGCTTTGGAACCCGGTTCAAATACAATAGATGGTGTCCTGGCATACCCGGATATTGTCGGATTGCTTTACCATTATTGCAGTAATTGTAACCAGGG
>JABIYQ010000566.1 GCA_018702715.1 Desulfobacula sp.
ATTGAGAGATAGACTGGTCCGTTCCTTTATTGCAGTCACCATAGGTTTTGTGGCTGCTTATTCTTTTAAAGAAAAATTATTCGAAATTTTGAATGCACCCCTGGTTACTGCCATGGGTGAAACTGGAAACGCCAAGATGATTTTTACCGGTCTTCCTGAAGCGTTTTTTACCTATCTTAAAGTATCCCTGCTCGCGGGAATTATTCTTGCAACACCTGTCCTTTTTTATGAATTCTGGATGTTTGTATCTCCAGGCCTATACAGAACTGAAAAAAAATATATTTTGCCCATTGTAGTACTCTCGGTTTTTTTCTTTCTTGTTGGCTCGTCTTTTGGATATTTTGTTGTTTTTCCCTATGGGTTTAAATTCTTTTTAGGGTTTGCCACAGATACCATATATGCCATGCCTTCCATGAAGGAATATCTAGCATTTTCCTCAAAAATGCTTCTGGCCTTTGGTTTTGTTTTTGAACTGCCTTTGGTCTTGACTTTTATGGCCAGGATGGGACTGGTTACCGTCCCCTTTTTAAAAAAGAATAGAAAATATGCGTTATTGCTTTTCTTTGTTGGTGCGGCAATTATCACACCGCCTGATGTAGTCACCCAGATTATGATGGCCCTGCCCCTTATGGTTCTTTATGAGATCAGCATCATCGGTGCCAGGGTGTTCGGGAAAAAAAAGGCCGAAGAAGTTGATACTGAAGATGAACAAAATTTCGTAGAAGACGAGGATATCGAATCACAGGCAGACTCAAAAACCCAAGATTAAAAAGCTTAAAACCACCTAGTCTTTTATAGTTGACTTTTCAATACTCATAGGTGTAAAAACTTAATAAAATTTTAAGGAAACATTCAGTGATATGGAATAATCACTGGTATATAGAATAAATTCTTAATAATTAAAGGAGTAAACTAGATTATGAACAAAAAATTGCTGACTCTGCTTTTGGCTATAGGAATTGCTGTGATTTTTGTTGCAACGGGTCTTTATGCTGGAACAGAAGTCAAAGATAATTTAATCCTTGAAGATCCTGGTTACAAAAAACCCAAAAAGCGGGCTCCAAAATTCAAATCACTGGCATTCACCCACAAAAAGCATATGGAAGATCACAAAATTGCATGCGGCGAATGCCACCATGACAAGGACAACAAGCCTTTAGATCTAAAAGTCGGTGATAATGTCCAAAAATGTAGCGAATGCCATAACAAATTCAAAAAAGATAAAAAGAATAAAAAAGACATCATGGTTCATGAAAATGCCATGCATCAAAATTGTAAAACATGTCATAAAAAAATTAATATTGAAGCAGGCGATCCTAAAGGAACAAAGGGTCCAGCCCCCTATTCCTGTTCTAAATGCCATATTCCTGATAAGAAAAAGAAAAAGAAATAATTGTTTTATAAAAACGATTAAGCTCTAAAAGAGGTTTTCCAAATTTTTGGAAAGCCTCTTTTTTTATTGAATCACAATTTATTTGATCATGATTTGATTACAATAGATATATAAAAGCAATTAAGATCTACTCTGATTTGTACGCTCTTGCTTTTTTAATAAGAGAGGGTGCCCAGGAAGGGCTGCCCAGGGCGTGAATATGGGTGTAGGTTCCAAAGGTGTTATTTTTAAAAAAACCATCTTTTTTGTCAAGAATACCTTTCCCCCGTTCCATTTTAAAAGCCATTTCATGATCCTGATAATCAATATTCAGGATACTTGAATATCTGAATTCGTGACCCTTTAAGGTTTCACCTTTTTTAAAAAACGGATTATCATTAACAACTTCAACCTTAGTGTACCCGTGTCCCTGTGGCCGTTTTGATAGCCCGAATTTAATGGGGAGAATTCCTGACATTGGATATTG
Organism: Desulfobacula sp.; assembly: GCA_018702715.1. Classification (GTDB taxonomy): domain Bacteria; phylum Desulfobacterota; class Desulfobacteria; order Desulfobacterales; family Desulfobacteraceae; genus Desulfobacula. Next base: position 1,860 of record JABIYQ010000566.1, read on the forward strand.
CCTGTCCTTTAAGGCGATACTTTGACCTAAAAATATCAAACCCCCGCATTCAGCATAAATGGGAAGTCCTTTTTGAGATAAATTTTTCAAATTTTCCCTAAAAGCAATGTTTTGAGATAACTGCGCCGCATGGGTTTCAGGAAAACCTCCTCCCATATAAATAGCATTGACATCTGGTATGCTTTTTTCTTTTAAAGGACTTATAAAAACAATTTTAGCGCCAAGTTTTTCTAAAGCAGCAATATTGTCTGGATAATAGAATTGAAAGGCAGAGTCTCTCACAATACCAATTGTAACCGACTCAGTTTCTTTGAGTATTTTTTCTGAAGAAATCGCTTCTTGTGCCACCTCAAAATCGCCTGTAGGGCATTGGCTGATTACTGCCTTATAAAGTGCATCCAGATTAATATTGTCTTTGGCGACATTTAAAGCAGCATTAATAGCTTTTCTTGAAAAAGAATGTTCCTCTGATGTAACAAGCCCCATGTGCCTTTCAGGAAAATCCTGGGCCTTTAGCTTTGGGATAGCCCCAAATACAGGAATATTACAAAACTTTTCAATATTTTCCCTGACCTTTCCCTCATGTCTTTTTCCAGCCACCCGGTTAAGAATCACACCACAAATCCGGGTATCAGGATCAAATTTCATGCAACCCATAAGCAAAGCCGCCATTGTTCTGGTACTCTTACTACAGTCCAAAACCAAGAGAACAGGTAAATTTAAGAGTTTTGCAAGCTCTGCAGTGGAAGTAGATCCATCCGTGTCAATACCGTCATAAAGGCCTCTATTACCTTCAACAACGGCAATGTCACAATGTTTTGAGCTTTCCAGATAGGATTGTTTAACAATTGGAGATATACAAAGAAAAGTGTCCAGATTATAACAGGGACGGCCAGCTGCCTTTGAAAGCCAGCCGGCGTCAATATAATCAGGTCCCTTTTTAAATGGGGAGACCCTAAAGCCTTTTTGTTTCCATGCAGCGGTAATCCCAAGAGAGATGATCGTTTTTCCTGATCCTCCTCTAAGACCGGCAATTACTATTCCCGGCACTTTTTTACCAATTTTATCCGTTGGTTTATCCATTGGCTTTTTCATTGGCTTTTTTGCATGGGAACTTTAAACGCTTTTTATCTAAGATTCTTATTCTTCCTGCTCAGAAGAATGCTGGATCCCGGAGCCTTTCAGCCCATACATGGTTGTACTTCCGGAAGACCAGTATTCAAGAATTTCTTCTTGAACCATTTTATTAACAACTTTTTTGATCATTCTGGGTTTATCATCTGGGAAAAGTTTATAAAAATCTTTGAAATAAAACTTGGTTTTAGTTTTGGATTTTTTTGTCATCCAATCCACAACGGCTTTGGTTGCAGCTTCTTTATCATCAAGAAGATCACTCATTGTTATACTCCTTTGAATTGAAATATCTCAGCCGGAGTGTAAATACACTCCGGCTGAGAATTGCTTTATAAAAAGATAATATTCAAAAATCTTCTTAGAATTTAAACTGAGTTGACTGGCGCCAGCTCATGTATGCCTGCTGACGGAAATCATCAATCAAATGATGGGTAAACTCAAGCTCACATACTTCAAAGAATTTTTCCCATCCAATTCTGTCTGCCCAGTCGCCCAAACGTTCATACTTGTTGGCACCGTTTGAATACGCATTCACCATTTTGTTAATGGCGTCTGTCATGGAAGGCCATCTCGGCATGTCATTGGGCAAGAAACCCACAACAACTTTAGAAAATTTAGGATCGGAAATTCTGTTGGAAACTTTACCACCTGCCATAAGAACAATACCATCA
>JABIYQ010000466.1 GCA_018702715.1 Desulfobacula sp.
AACTACGCAAGCCTGACCCCCCGAAAGTATATACATAGATCAATAAAGAGGGCCTGCTTTACAGCGGGCCTTTTTTAATGGCAGATGTTGCAAGAAAATCCGCCACCTCATTTTCTTTAATACCCGAATGCCCTTTTACTTTAATGAATGTCAGGTCACAAAATTTTTTCATTAATGTTCTGATCTCATAAATAAGTGCCTGGTTTTTTTTGGGTTTCCAGTTTTTTGTCAAAAGACCGATGGCATAACTTGAGTCTGAGAAAATACAAACGGGCAAGTCATCTCTCTTAAGTTCTTCCAAAGCCATTTTTATGGCGGTGAGCTCAGCAATATTATTTGTGGCAGTGCCAATATATTTTGATATTTCTTTTTTGTTTTCTCCATGAATAAAGACAATACCAACGCCGGAAGGGCCGGGATTACCTGAAGATGCGCCATCAGTATAGATTTTAACGCAATTTTCCGGTAGATCTGTTTCAATGTTTTGTTCTTTTTGCCCCTTATTGGCTTGTGGTTTTAACTGTGATTTTTTAGATGGTGATTTTGTAGAGGCTGATTTTTTTTTGGCTGGAACAGCCTGGTCTTCAGGGTTTAAACTCTCAGGTTTGACACGATATTCATAATCTTGTTTTAAATTGTATTTTATTAAAACCATTCCTTTTTCAATTAAAAGGTTTTTTTTATCGTCTGTTTGGACCCAAACTTTGTTGCCTTTAAAACTCATTCTTTTCCATGAGCCGGCTATATCTTGATCATTCATATAAATGGTATTTTCCTGAAATAGATTTAAAATTTTTAAGTTCTTTTTGCCATTGATTTGATAAACCAATTAAATCTTTTAAGCCTGTGAGTTTTTTACGAAGTGTTTTGCTGCCCAGAATCAGATCAATGGGCATCCTCTCAAATTCATACTCATAGGGGGGTTCTTTAAATTTGAAATCATTTTGGTGATATTTTATGATCAATTGCATCAATATTAAAGATGAAAGATAAGGTTTAAACTCTTTTTTTGAAGTAACATGAATTTGAAAGCCTCTACAAACCCGGCCTTGCCATTTCCCGGAAGTCGGCTCAAAATTTGCCGGGCGTAAAAAGGCTCCTTTTATCAATTTATCAGCCTCGGATTTAATTTTTTTATTGTCCAGAAAAGGAGCACCAAATAGTTCAAAAGGCAAAGTTGTACCACGTCCCTCAGATATATTAGTCCCTTCAAAAATAACCTGTCCCGGATAAACCATGCAGGATTGCGGTGTGGGCAGATTTGGGGAAGGAGCAATCCAAAAAAGTCCGGTATCCTGCCAATACATTTGTCTTTTCCAGCCCTTCATTGGGATGATGGTCAGGTCGCAATCTAAATGAAACTCCTGGTTAAAAAATTGTGAAATTTCTCCAATGGTCAATCCATGCCTCATGGGGATAGGAAATCTTCCGACAAAAGAGGCAAGATTTCCTGAAAGTATGTTACCTTCTATCTGTGTTCCCCCGATTGGGTTGGGTCGGTCAAGGATAACAATCTTTTTTTTAAGTTTTGCCGCTAGTTCAAGGCAATATGAAATAGTATAAATAAATGTATAAACCCTTGTTCCAACATCCTGGATATCAACGAGCAAAACATCAATGATATCAAACATTTCCCGGGTTGGAATTCGTGTATCATTATAAAGACTGAATACCGGAACATTCAATTGTGGTTCCATAAAGTGATTGGATTCAATCATGTTGTCTTGTTTTTCAGCATAAAAACCATGCTGTGGAGAAAACAATGCTTTTAATTGCCCTGGGAAAAAGCGATGAATAATTGCTGATGCATGGTTGAACTCATTGTCAACCGAAGCCGGGTTGGATAACAAGCCAAGCCTTTTCCCTCTCAGGTATTCGGGCGGGTCTGCAATTAATCTTTCAAGTCCGATGACTATTTTATTTTTCATAAAAGTCCTTAAGTCTATCATTCATTCAAACTTCTTTATTATCATAGCCATTGACAAAATTTCAAATCCTAACTAATTATTATTCTTTTCATCATTAAAAGAGATTAGGATATGAAATTTAAAATCAGTGAACATATAGCCGATATTAAACCCTATGAAGCGGGTAAACCTCTCAGGGAGGTTGAACAAGAGTATAACATTTCCAATGTGATCAAGCTTGCTTCCAATGAAAACCCAATCGGTTTTTCTCCAAAAGTGTACGATGCAGTCAAAAAGCATATGAAGGACATGAACCGCTATCCGGAATCCTCAGCCTGTGTTTTAAGCAACAAGCTTGCCCAAAGATTTCATGTTAGCCCTGAAAATATTGTTTTAGGGAATGGATCAGATGATATTATAGCTCTTTTGGCCCATGGTTTTTTAAACCCGGGGGATGAAGCTTTAATGCCGCAGCCCTCATTTCTAATGTACGAAATTAGTGTTAAAACAGCTAAGGGAAAACCAGTCATGGTTCCTTTAACTGATTTTTCAACAAATCTTGAAGGCCTTGTAAAAAAAATATCAACTAAAACCAGAATGATTTTTATCACTAACCCGTTTAATCCAACAGGTAGTACAATTACCTATGATGAATTTAATGAATTTTCACAAAAAGTACCTGAAGATGTCATTATTGTTGTGGATGAAGCTTATATTGAATTTGTAAGGGATGATGCAGTTTTTAATTCTTTAAAAATCCCATTGCAGGATCCAAGAATTGTAACACTGAGGACATTTTCCAAGGCTTATGGACTTGCAGGATTCAGAGTAGGGTATGGCATAATGGATCCTGAAATTGCTGAAATTTTAAACAGGATCAGGCAACCTTTTAATGTGAACACCCTTGCACAGGAGGCAGGGGTTGCTGCCATTGGTGATGAACAATTTTTAAATAAAAGTATTCAAACAACACATGAAAGCCTTGATTTCCTATTTGATGAGCTATCCAACCTTGGGATTCATTGTTTACCGACCCAATCAAATTTTTTTATGATGGATCTTAAAAAAGATGCAACAAAGGTGTTTGAAAAGATGTTGCAACTGGGTATTATTGTAAGATCAATGAAATCATATGGTTTTGATACATTTATACGAGTGAATACAGGCACAAAAAAAGAGAATATTGCTTTTATTGCAGCGCTTAAAAAGGTTTTAAAAAAGTAAGGACTTATTTATGAAAACCAGAATTATTACCATTGACGGTCCGGCAGGAGCGGGGAAGACCACTATAAGCAGGCTGCTATCAAAAAAACTGGGATGTGTCTATGTTGACACAGGTGCCTTGTACAGAGGGGCTGCCTATGAGATCCAAAGAAAAGGTATTGACTGGGAAAATGATGATGCCCTTGAAAGTTTTTTAAAAAATCTTGATCTTAATTTTTTAATGGAGAATAATTCGCTTATCTTAATATCGTCGGGAATTGATATAACAGATTGTATCAGGACTCCGGAAATATCCATGCTGGCTTCCGCATCTTCTGCAAAACCACAGGTTAGGAAAGCCCTGCTTGGTATTCAAAGGAATATTGCAGAAACAAAAGATGCGGTTTTTGAAGGCAGGGATATGGGAACTGTGGTTTTCCCGGGTGCACAATATAAATTTTTCCTTTTTGCAGATCTAAGTGTTCGTGCAAAAAGGCGATATAATGAAATGCAGGAT
>JABIYQ010000326.1 GCA_018702715.1 Desulfobacula sp.
CAGGAATTGCACCGGGAATTGCCATTAGTCCACCTTGGATTGCGCATTTTCTCTTTACTTTATTCGCTACTTTTTTTGCTAATTTGTCGTTATCCAAATTTGGATATTTGGTTTTTAAATCATTAACAAACGAAAAAATTTGATCCGTGTTTCCCGCAATCAGTTCTATAATTTTAAAAACAGTTTTTTCTATCATTTTTTACTTATAAATAAGGGTTGATAGCATTCCTATATCCCTTTAGTATGGCCTTGGAATACCCGGATAAAGCAATCTGCGCTGGCGGTAAGGGCGCTTCATGCCGGACAAAATGCCCGCCTGATATATCCTGGAAAATTATCCCTTTCCTACTGGGCAAGACAGTTCGCAACGCCGACAGAACTTGATGACTCCGACCGGTTCGGCATGACCGCTCAGTTGGATGAATTCTTTGTTTTCAATATTTTTTTCGATTTTGGGCCGACATGTTTCCCGGTCGTACCATCCGTTTTTTCCCGGCAAGGTGACCATCCCCATTTCAATCGGTGAATTCGCAGCGCAGCCAAAAGCATTCCGGGGACTGGCTATTGACCCATGCTTTCAATCATATCATATGAGCTTTTTACCTGTCCTTCAGAATAGATAGACATAGGTGTCGCCCAATTCCTAATTTAAAAAGTGTTTGTAAATTTGAAATCAATGTTCATTTCCGGAGTAGATCCACATTGGTTCTGTTTTACCGGCTCTTTCAAATCCCAAAGTTTCATAGAAGCCAAATGCATCAGTATCTGCTGTTAGCATTTGTTGATGGAATAACTTGTATTTTCTTTTTAACTTTTCCATCATGGCACGGCCAACTCCCTTTCCTTTATGATTCGGATGTACCAACATATGAGGGTAATAAACGACAAGACTCCCGTCAGATATGGCATTTCCAATACCAATTAATTCCCGGGAAATTCTTGCTGTAACTAGAGCGTCTGAATTCCTAAGTGCTGGAATTAGCTTTTCCGGTTTTTCCGCTGAGGACCATCCATTTGCTTTGTAAAGTTCAATAACCTCTTTGGTTTCAATTGTGTCTTCTAAACTTATTTCCACATTCATTAATATATTTTGACCTTTTTCTTAACTTAGCTGTTAACAATGCTGAAATATCGGTCACTTTTTTGAGGCTGCTATCTCTCACTCAAAAATTTATACCCGTTTTGCATTTTCTAATGCCAAATCAATATTTCGTTTAAATATATGATAAGGGATTTCTGTATTGAGGCTGCCAAAGACAGCTTTATAATCAATTTCTGAAAGCTTACACAGGTTCTGCAAATAATACGTCTCTCTAAATCTATTAATTTTATTCTGGAAAAAAGTCGTCATTTTAGTATTCAAAGGATTTTCAAGATGTCTTTTATTCCAAGGGCAGTCATTCTGGTATAGTGATGCCACTAATATAAATACCGGCAATAACGATTGATTTTGTTTGTGGTAAAGTCAGCTTCGGATCTCGGCGTTTGCTTTGCTTCAACGTATAATTAGAAAATTCAGAAGCATCAGTGAAGCCTATGACATCAATCAAAGAACTTTGCGCTATGTTTTTGATCTCTTCTGATAGCATTTTATCACCCATTGGTTAAACCCTTTGGAAATATAATTGTTTTTTGGGAAAAAATATCATTCTTATAGTTACTTTTCAATATTTATAAAATTTGGCCGGAAGGGTTTTATCGGTTTTTCATTTGTAAGGATACCAACAATTTTCCTTCAGACGCTAAACATAGAATTTTTCTATCCTCTGGGTATTAAAATACATAACCTTATGTAATTTTTGTAATATTTCATGTAGACAAACCCCAACCCCACCCCCTGGCTGATTCCCCGAACCAAATGATAACAAAGGGAATATGCCAATATTATTTTGCCTGGCATGTATTTTGCGTTTTTATTGTTATGTCATCTTAATCCAAACAAAGGAAAGGCGGCTGAACATGAAATACAATAAGAGTAGAAATGTCGGGATGGAACTATTGATACAAGAGTACAGGGGAAAATTTGAGACCGTTGAAAATATCAACTACTATGAATACAAGGATTTTTTACAGGCGAAAAGAAAATATCTCAAGTATATGCTTAAAGGCTCAATTAATGAACATGCCAGCCAATCATATTAAAATCATCCGGCATCAAACTTTTTCAAATAATATACAGCAAGCGACATATAATTGGATAAGAAACTAAACAGAAATTAACATTGGAATTTTGAAACAATTTACCCGCCGTCTTCTTTGTGATAGTGTCACCTATGCGGTTGATTTCAAAATATCTAATTATTTTTTTATTCATTTTTTTATGTTTTTCTTTGTCTTCCTATGGGTTTGAACGTTACAATAGAGTTACAAAGTATGATTCCTATTTTAAAAAAAACAGTAAACATTTTTTTGGACCTGCATTTGACTGGCGATATTTTAAATCTCAGGCCATAGCTGAATCTAATCTTAATTCAAATGTAAAATCACATGTTGGAGCCAAGGGTATTATGCAGATAATGCCAAAAACATTTGCAGAAATCAAATATAAAAACCCTTCAATAAAAGGAACTGCCCGACAGCCTAAATGGAATATTGCTGCAGGTATTTATTATGATCGATCAATCTGGAAACTATTCAAAGCAAAAAGACCGTTTAAAGATAAACTTGGATTTATGTTTGGCGCGTATAATGCTGGAAAAGGCAATATTTTTAAAACTCAAAAAGTAGCTGAAAAAGCAGGTTTGAATCCTAACAAATGGGCCTCAGTAGAAAAAAAATTAAATAAAGTTACAGGCAAGCATAGTAAAGAAACCATCGGATATGTTGATAAAATTCACAAGATTAAAGGAGTATTAAGATAATGGAATTTGAAATATTATTAACTAACTTTATATATGCAATTTTTGGTGTAATTATTACATTAATATTTATGGTTATTGGATTTAAATTATTTGACAAAATGACACCTTTTAATACTTCAAAACAGCTTGAAGAAAATAATATAGCTGTTGGAATTGTTGTGGGGTCAATATTTATTGGACTTGGTATAGCAGTAGGGCTTGTTATTGGCATGGGGCTTAATTAGTGTTTGAACATCTGATTATGAAACAAGAATCTTGGCCAGTTGTGCAAACCCTATCCCACCTTTTCCCCTTGTTATCCATGCAGGTTTAAAGGAAAGCCTGTCCTCGAATGCCAGGACATTGGCAACTCCTACAGCATTGGGAAAATATTCAAACATTGGCTCATCATTGGGGGAGTCACCGACAAAAATCACATCTTGTCTAATTGCATCCAGATCTGTTTTAAATATTTCTGTGAACAATATTTTGGTCATGGAAAGCTTATCATAACTTCCGAACCATCCATTTACATGAATAGAACTGACTTTTGCTGTTGCACCATTTTGTTCAAATATATCAACAATCCTGTCAATATCCGTCTGGGAAAGAAGAGGTACATCTTCGGCAAAATCAATGGCAAGATCAGCTTCCCTGTAAGCTTGATCAGCTGATACCACGCACCCGGGTATAGACTCAAGTATTTTTTCTTTTATAACAGTCATTTTTTTTTGATCCTGCTCACGTTCCAGGGCCGGTTTGAAATACCTGCGGATCATTCTTTTTGTCTGGTTGTCATAAACAAAATAAAATGCGCCATTTTCACCAACAATCCCTTTTACAGGCCACATTCTGGCGATATGATCGCACCATCCAGAAGGTCTGCCCGTAATTGGAATAACTTTTATACCAGCCGTATCCAGGTTTTCCATGGCTTGGAAGGCACAGGCCGGTATCTTGCCATTATTGGTTATGGTATCATCAATATCTGTAAGAAGATAAGTGATGCCAAGCCTTTGTTCCAGTGGAAAATCATTTATAGGTTTCATTGTTATTTTTTATTGAAGATAGGGTGAATACTTTGTTTAATCCGGATAGTTTTCTCTTTGTCAATTAATGTTTATTTCTCTTTTTCGATAAGGCCTTTTACAAACCATCTTTGCATAAAAAGTACGACCAAAACAGGGGGCAGCATTACAAGGAGTGTTGCACAAAGGGCAATATTC
>JABIYQ010000468.1 GCA_018702715.1 Desulfobacula sp.
AAATATCCATCAGATAGGGCGGTTTCAAACATAAGAGCTGAATAGTTACTTTTTTTCTTTCTTTTTCTTTAAAGCAGTCTTTAAAACAGCAGAATGAATATCAGCCGCAAGATGAACCGGACTTTTACCCCAGAGGGGGTCCCAGGATGATGGATCTGCTGAACAAAAAAACTGAACCTCCAGACCAAATCTTGTCAACGCCTTTTCAATGGGCATATTTTTAATTTTTTTAGCCGCATTCCATGTTGCACCACAGGGAGCACCTTTTAATACCTTGATCTGGGCAATCACATCTTTTTCAAGAATCACTTCAATTTCAGGTTTGCCAAATGCCTTGCCATAATCTCCAAATTGGCTCTGACCGGCAAGGGTACAGCATATTTTCGGACATATGGCATTACCCGTTGTTATCTTTTTGCCTGAAGCAATCAGCGGAATATCCAGTTTTTTACACAAAGCACTTAAGTCATCTGAAAGATCCCTGTGTTTTAAATAATCCAGCACTATGTCTGCTTCAATGGTTTCAGGTAAATAAGGTGATGTATCATCAATAACAGGAGGCAGGGGTTCATCAATGTCAAAGGTTTTGATAATAAATTTTTTTTCGCCAAATTTAATCATCCCATCTATTTTTGTCTTTCCAGACCCATTCTGCTGGAAAACCATAATTTTCTGCATGATTTAAAATCCCAAATCTTCATTTATAAGGATAATCTTAATCCTGTTTTTTACAAAACTTTTTTCTGTAATTGTCCAATAATTACAAATCCGGTCAGGACTGCTGCAATCATGACAAATGCCCGTTTTAGCGCAGGGTGTTTTCTTGTCAAGATTCATGGTATTCACCGGGGCTGCATAATTTTTTATCCGGATCATGGCATCTTCCAAATCCGCGGTAATTTTATTCCTGCCAATTAACAGCAATACATTTTTAGGGCCCCATATGATGGCTGCAACCCTGTTTCCTACCATATCAAGATTGACCAGATGCCCTGCTTCAGTAACAGCGTTTGTACCGGTAATAAACAGGTCCGTCATTAAAGATCGGCGCCGCAGGTCCATCATTTCTTCTTTTGAAAGACGTGTGTCAAATGTATTGAGGACCTCAATATCAGAGTTATCCTTTAGTTCATGGAAAAGACCTGTGGCAACAAAAGACATTGATCCCCCCCAGGAAACACTTTTAATATCAAGACCGGGGATAATATCATTTATGGCTATTTTTTTTGCATCCTTTGCATCCTGTGCAATAAAAACTTCAAAATTATTATTTTCAAGATTTTCTTTTACAGATTCTAATTTAAGGTTCCAATAATTATCAATAGGCTTTTTCAATTTGTATCCTTTCTTTATTCATATTTAAAACATGATTTATTAAAAACACCCCTACTATACCCGCAAACTAATTTTTCTTGCAACCAGAATTTATCATTAATTACTTACAAAAAAATTCAAACTATTATACAATCTATAAAAATTATAAAATATTTTTTTGTTTTTTTTTTATCGTTTTTAATTTATAAAAATAGAATGCCTACAACTTTTATTACTCTCTTTATAATTAATTAGAGCTGACAATCCATAAATGATCCGAATGAATAGTGGAGGAACCATTGAAAAAAAATGATATCTATTCCAAAGAAGAAAAGCTATTCCAGGATAAAAATAAGATTTATTCTGTCCAGTCTGTAAAACAGATTGTTTACTCAACCGATGCTAGGGATTTTGGCCAGGTTGCCAAAAGTGTACCTTGCCAGGACGCCTGTCCGGCTAAAACAAATATACCGGGATACATCAGGACTATTTATGAAAAAAGATATGGAAGGGCCTATGAATTAAATCGCATTGCAAATATCCTGCCCGGTGTTTTGGGACGTATCTGCGCAAGACCCTGTGAAGCTGCCTGTCGTCACGGAGAACAGGACAACGGGGCAAGTGTTGGTATCTGTCATTTAAAACGTGCCTGCGCAGATTTAAAGCCTGTTTCTCACAGGATTATTGAAGGCCTTTATACACCCACCCATAAAAAAGTTGCAGTTATTGGTTCCGGCCCGGCCGGTCTTGCCGCTGCTCATGATCTTGCCATCCTTGGACACAAGGTTTCACTTTTTGAAAGTATGCAGGAACCGGGTGGGATGATGATGTATGGAATCCCTGAATTCCGGCTGCCGCGGTCTCTTCTCATGATTGAGATAAAAAATATCCTCAGATTGGGTATCCAATTAAAAACCGGCTGTTTCATTGGCAAAGATATTACTCTTGATCGCCTTAAAAAAGAGCATGATGCTGTGGTTGTGACAACGGGTTGTGTCAACCCGAGAAAACTGGGTATTGAAGGTGAAGATCTTGAAAATGTTTATGATGGTCTTGATTTTATGAAAAGAGTAAATATTGGAGATAAACCATTTGTAGGGGACAAGGTTGTCGTAATCGGGGCCGGGTTTACGGCCGTTGATTGTGCACGATCCGCAGTCCGGCTGGGTGCATTGGATGTGAGCATAAATATCCGGAAAACAATTGAATATATGCGGATTGATGAGGCTGAAAAACATGAAGCCCAATTTGAAGGAATTAAAACATACAGCCTTATCCAGCCATCAAAAATCATAGGGGACAACAATAAAGTCACGGGAATTGAGTTCATGCGGACTCGCATGGAAAAAGTTGACAAGCCACCCTATCGAATTTCCGTTCCCATAGACAATTCAAAATTTATTGTTCCTGCCGATACTGTCATTGCCGCCATAGGCCAGACCCCAAGTTTTGACCCTGTGTCAAAAAAACCTGGACTAAAAAATAAATATGGAACCCACAAAGGGATTGATGGTGTTTTTGCAGCAGGAGATTTTGTGACGGGTTCCACAGATGTAATTTCAGCCATTGCCAGCGGTAGAAAATGTACCGCAGCCATTGATGAATACCTGATTGGAAAAAAAAGAAAGCAGTCCGTGGTCAGGCTGGAAAATCATGCAACAACTGACAGACCCAGATCATATGATTTTATCCCAAAAGTTGAAATGAATACCATTGATATGGACAAACGACTTTTTAAGCCGTCGGCTGAAGTGGATTCCGGATATGATAATAACCAGGCAGATATAGAGGCAAAACGCTGCTATCTTTGTAATTTAAAATATGAAATTGATCCTTTGATTTGTATTTATTGTTCCGCCTGTATTGATGTGGCACCAAAAGATTGTATTAAGATGATTGTAAATGTTCCCGTCACAGCCGATGGAACCTATGGCAGTTATGAAGAGACAAACGATTGGAACAGGGTTGTTTCCATTGCCATTGATCCGGCAAGTTGTATCCGTTGTGGACAATGCCTGGCCGTTTGCCCCATGGATTGTATCAGTGTGACCAAAACAGAACTCATTGAAATTGATATATAGTGTATTGAAATGAAAACATAGTGTATTGAAATGAAATCTATTGTATTGGAGGAACAATGCCTGACATAGACCATTATATTATCATAGGAAACGGGCCTGCAGGAAACCATGCGGCAATTACGTTGAGAAAAAAAGATGAAGACGCCAGAATCACTATTATATCTGATGAATGTGTCCCTTTTTATTATAAACCCAGACTCATTAATTTTATTGCTGATAAAACTGATAAAAAAGACCTCATTGTAAGGTCTATTGAATCATATAAAGAAAAAGATATCCGCATCCGCATGGGCCAAAAGGTCACACAAATCCATCTTGATTCAAAGTCAATATTTTTACAGCACATGGAAAAAATCAATTATACAAAGCTTATCATTGCCTCTGGAAGCCGTGCTAGAATATTACCATCAATGACCGCCTATGCTGCCCATATGAATTTTATCACTTCTTACACTGATGTCATGGAATATAAAAAGAAAATTCAAGAGGCAAATAAAATTTTTATTTTTGGTGGAGATCTGGTTGGTTTTAAATTTTTAAAGACACTGGATGCAATGGGAAAAGAAGTCACAATTATGATAGATCCCAACGCATTCTGGCCTTTTAATTTAAATAGCAACATGCTGGATAAAATTTTTTCAAATTTGTCAAAATTAAATGTCAGCATCATTATTAAAGACGCTATCTCAACCATTGAAAAACATGAAAACTTTTTTAGTGTAAAAACCCGAAAAGGGATTGAGAAAACAGTTGATATGGTTTTTTCTTTGAACGGTTTGACCCCCAATATTGAATTTGCAAAGGGATCTGGAATTGACTATGATCGAGGGATTCTTGTCAATGAACATTTAAAGACAAACGTGAACAGCATTTATGCCTGTGGTTCATGCGCCCAGATTTATAATCCGTCTATAAAAAGCTATACAACATCCATTGGATGGCCCAACGCTGTATCCCAGGGAGAGATGTCGGCTCTTAACCTTTTAGGGGGTCATAAAGTCATTAAAGCGGCCGGACGGAAATATTTTGATTTGGAAGGCGTGAAAATCAAGACCACCTGGTGGGAAGATATTGATGATGAGTCTTAAAATTAATGTTCAAAAAAGGATAATGATTCATGAAAGATATTAATATGGTTATTGAAATTTGTGGCAGTGCCGGAGAAGGAACCATTTCTGCAGGAGAAATATTAAGCCGGTTCATGAGCAGCCAGGGATTTGAGATTATGTCTTTTGACTCGTATCCGGCTGAAATCAGAGGCTTCGGAAAGTGTGTTGCCCACACAAGAATCAGTTCAGACCTTATTTACTCATCAGGAAAACTTGCCGATGTTTTAATTGCCTTGAATGACAACCACGCAATCTCCCAATTGCCGTCTTTAAAAGAAAATGGAATGCTGATCTATGACAGTCAACCACCAAAGCCTCACAAAGAAGATAAAAGCGTGGTGGGTTGGGCAAAACCCGGTATGATTTCCTATGGAATTCCCTTGAATATGCTGGCCCATAAGGCAGCAGGTAATTCAAGAGGAATGAACATGGTTGCCCTGGGAGCTCTGGCTGCCCTTTTTCATGTGAATAAACAAGGGTTTACCGACTCTATCAAAACCCGTTATTCAAAAAAGAAACAGATTGTGATTGATTCCAATGTGAATTCTTTTTTGGAAGGATATAATTGGACAAAAGAAAATATTAAAAAAACTGACTCCTATTCTTTTGAGGGAATAAAGCTTCCCCAGAAAAAAGAAAAACTCATCATAACCGGTAACCAGCTGGTGGCACAGGCAGCCCTGGATGCCAATCTAGCATTTTATGCAGGATACCCCATAACCCCTGCCACTAAAATCATGGAAATATTGAGCAAAGAATTACCAAAACATGGCGGAACCCTGTTGCAGACAGAAGATGAAATAGCTGCGATTGGGGCTGTCATTGGTGCGGGGTATGGTGGCAAACGAGCTATGACAGCCACCTCGGGCCCCGGCTTTGCCCTGATGACCGAATTCACAGGGCTATCCGTCATGGCCGAAGTACCGGCTGTAATTATTAACTCACAAAGAGCCGGTCCGTCTACAGGAATGCCTACCAAAACAGAACAGAGTGATTTTAACAGTGCAATATTCGGCGGGACGGGAGATTGCCCCAGAATTGTTCTTGCGCCAACGGATACAAAGTCCTGTTATGAGGCGACTGTTCTTGCCCTTTATCTTGCTGAAAAATATCAAACCCTTGTGGTGGTGTTACTGGATTTTTTCCTGTCTAACAGTATCAAGAATATTGAGATTCCACAAAAACCCTCTCCAGAGTATCTTAAAGCAAACATTGCGCCTAATATTGATGACCTTAAAGATTATCAAAGATATAAGCTCACAGAAAACGGTATTTCCCCACGGGCTATCCCGGGTACCCCGGGAGGCATATTCTTTTCAACCGGTTTGGAACATAATGAGTATGGCAGACCTGACTACAGCCAGTCCTGCCATTTAAAAATGACCCAAAAGCGATTTAAAAAATTTAATTGTGTGCTTTCTGAAGCACCAAAACCTGAAATATCCGTCACGGGCAAATCTGAATTCGACATCGGAGTCATATCCTGGGGATCATCGGCAGGAGCTGCCCATGAGGCTGTTATGTCAGCTCAAAAACAAGGAATTAATGCCAGCTCTTTCAGTTCCATGATGATTTCTCCTTTTCCAGAAAAAGCCTTGATTGAATTTTCAAATAAGTGCGAAAAAATTCTTATACCTGAGCTGAACTTTTCAGGACAGTTTGCAAAGTTTGCAACCAGTATTTTAAAAAGACCCGTTGAAAAGCTCAATTTTATTACGGGTCGCCCCATGGCATCTGAGGACATTCTTCAAAAAATAAGGGACATGTAATGGAAACAATCAAATCAGAATATTTGGATGAAAAATTAGTGGCCGTCAAAAATCTTGATTTTTTACAATATAGGTCAAAAGATCTTCCTACCTGGTGTCCGGGCTGCGGTTATTTTGGAATTGTCGATGCGCTTTACAGGGCCTGCAGAGAACTTGAATTAAAACATGAAGATATTGTAACAGTCAGTGGTATCGGCTGTTCCGGCCGGACCCCGATCTTCATTAACTCCTATGGATTCCATACCCTTCATGGAAGATCTATTCCAGTGGCCACAGGATTAAAACTGGCCCGCGAAGATCTGACAGTATTTGCAGTTGCAGGTGATGGGGATGCCCTGGGTATTGGTGGTGGTCATCTACCCCATGTGGCAAGAAAAAATATCAATATCACCTTTTTATTATTTGATAATTCCATTTATGGACTTACCAAAGGCCAGTCCTCTTCAACAACACCCTATGAGATGAAGACCAATTCCCACCCCATGGGAAATCCAGACACTCCTTTGAACCCGGTTAAGCTTGCGCTGGCCTATGGTGCATCATTTGTGGCAAGGGGATATGCAGGCAATCCCCAGGGTTTGAAGGACATCATCAAAAAGGCCATACAACATAAAGGATTCAGCTTCATTCATATCTTAACCCCCTGCGTGACCTTTGATAAAGAAAATATGACCTGGAAAAATCTGAAAGAAAATGTATATGACCTTAACCTGCGCAAAGAAAAGAAAAATATGGAAACAGCCATGCGTCTGGCTGAAAATGAGCCCTATGGTACTGGAATTTTTTTCCAGGACAAAAAAAGACTCCATTATCAGGAAATCCTTAAAAAAATGAATTCTTAAAAATTAACGACTTTGCCCTATTGAACCCGGATAAGCCTAACAGCATCAATTCTGGCCCGTGCAAAAGACAGGTGTTCCAAGATCAAATCCATAAAGTTTTGGGCAAGTTTTATTTCCTTTTGGCTGATATCAGGGTTTATTTTTTTTAGTTCACAAAGCCTTGTGATCTCTTTTCCAAGAATTTGTTTGGCTTGAGCCCTGCCATTTTTTATCATCACTTGAGAACGATCCTTTGCAATTAAAACACTTTGCTTCATCAAAGAAGGGATCAGTATCTGATTTAACTGGTCCAGATCCTGGTACCATGTGCTGTTATCCTGAGTTATATTTTTTGACATAAGCCTGAATTGATTTTCCAGTGAGATATTATTCCCTTTGTGATCAACTATAATATGGATTGGGTCAGCCATTAAATATCTTTCAATATTCAAGTCTTTTGGGGCAATACATTCCAGGATAAATACAGTTTCCAGCATAACCCCGGTTTGATTTTCCCCTTTTAAAAGTGCAGTTGCACAAGATCCTGTACCATTGGTGGTAAAGTATTCAATTGTGTTCCGGACAAAGGGATGATCCCAGGAAAAAAAATCCACATCCTCCCTGACAATGGCGGTGGGTCTATCAAAAGTCATTATATCTGACAGACTTTTCCTTTCCGGAAACGTTTCATCTGTCATGTTGTTTGAATCCAATTTAAATATTGTTTTATCAATAAAATCGGTTTCAATTCCATAATGATCCAGCACTTGAATCAAAAGTGTTTCAAGGTCTTTATTCTTATCCCTTTGCACGATATGATCAATAATTGTTTTAGCTGATTCAGGTTTAAAGGAATTCATTTCAAGGAGAACATTTTTACCCTGGTCCAATTCTTTATCCACTTTGGTACAATAGGCCTTTGTTTCTAAAATCAATTTGTCTAACAGGGGCTGTTCGATACCCTTCATATTTTTTGATTGTTTCAAAAGATCCTGAAGATTTTTTTCAAATTTTTTATAGATCAAATGAACACCATTGATATTTTTTTCAAACAGATTCAACCCTTCCATGTACCACCTGGCAAGGATTTCATACATGCTTGTCTTTAAATAAGGAACATGGATCTTTATCTTTTTTTTCTGACCTATCCTGTCAACCCTTCCTATTCTCTGTTCCAAAAGCTCCGGATTCAAAGGAAGATCAAATAAAAACAGGTGATGTACAAATTGAAAATTTCTTCCTTCACTACCGATTTCTGAGCAGATCAGCATTTTTGCCCCGTCTTTTCTTGAAAACCAGGCAGCATTCCTGTCCCTTTGCAAAAGACTCATGGTTTCATCAAACCTTGCAACATCAAGCGATATATGTTTTGCAACCGCCTTATCAATGGCTTTTACCTTTTCTTTTGAGCTGCAAATCACAAGGAGTTTCTTTTTTTGTTTTATCAATTCAACCAGATATGAAATTCTCGGATCATCTTTGAAATCACAGATTCTGATGTCTTTAATAAATTCCTGGTTGGCTGCCTTAATTTGAGATGGATTTGCCCTTAGGGATTTTAACCGGGCCACACGTTTTGGGAATCCTTTAACCACACTCCTTTTATTTCTGAAAATAACACGTCCAGGACCATATGAATCAAGAATATGATCGATAGTTTTCCCTTTTTTTACTAATTCATGAATTTTTTTAATGGTCTTTTTATATCGGGCTGTTTCATTAAGATAATTGTTAAAATCAAAATATCTTTCCGGATCAAGAAGTTTTAAATGAAGGAAATGATTTTTTACTCCCATCTGCTCCGGCGTGGCCGTCAGCAACATCAGCCCGAATACTTTGCGGGCAAGACTTTTGATAAATCCATAGCTGTTTTCATCATCTGTAATATGATGCGCTTCGTCAATGACCAGCATATCCCATGGGGCTTGAAAAACTTGTGTCTGCCTTTTTTTGGATTTGAGAAAATCCATACTGAGGATACCCAGCTGATGTTCCAAAAATGGATTTGTTTTTTGTCCCTCCTGCTCAAGGCTTAAACAATAATCCTCATTAAAAATCATGAATGAAAGATTAAATTTCCGGTATAATTCGATAAACCACTGGTGGACCAATGATTCCGGGACAACAACCAATACCCTTTTTACCCTGAAGGTCATCAACAGTTTGTGAAGGATAAGGCAGGCTTCTATGGTTTTTCCAAGCCCTGTTTCATCGGAAAGAAGAACCCTTGGAATATATCGAGAAGTGACCTTGTCGGCAATAAAAAACTGGTGGGGAATTAATTGCACCTGGCCCCCTAAAAAACCTTTTGCCAAAGAAGCGTCATATTCTGCTCTGGATTTTAAGAGCAGACACCGCAAATCAAACAATTTGCAGCTATCCGTAATTCCAGCGAAAAGTCGATCCAGGGGCATGGAAAATGAAATGGTATCAGAAAGGTCTTTCTCGCAAACGATATTGTTTCTTCCGGAATAATACAGAAGTCCTTTGGATTCCGAAACCGTCTCAATTATCAGACTATTGTCATTTTTTAATTGAATATTGTCGCCGGGTTTGAAAACAAGTCTTTTCAGTGGGGCAGATTCAATCGTGTATTGACGGATGCAGTCGCATAAATCAAAACGGATGCAGATGGTTCTGTCTTTAATCTCAACAAGGGTTCCCACTCCCAGCTCAGGCTCTGTTTTACTAAACCATCGCTGCCCCTCAACCAATTGATACATACCAAGCAGTCAAGTCTTATTTATTTCCCATGCAAAATTGAATCAATCACTTCATGGGGAAAAGGTTGGGATATATTTTTTGAACCGGGTGAAAGGGATTTTGCCTGGGGCTTGTGCCCGGAGCCTGTAAATGCTTTGGTTTCCTGATTGCCATATTCAATCTGATAGCTGGGCCTTATCCCTTTTCCAGTGGTTCCGAAACTAACCATGGCATCTTTATCATCTCCGATATTCTTGAATACTTTTTCCAAAAAAACCGGTGACAATTGTCCCAGACGTTCTTTGTCCCAGACAATAGCAATTTTTTTCTCCTGATTAGTCTTGCGGATCTTTTTCTTTTTTGGTTTCAATTTTGCGATAAGAATTGTCAATCCTTTAAGTTTTATACTCAGATTTCTTACAGATCGTTCCTGGATTTCACCTTCTGCTAGAGGGGTTAGTATATCCAGCTTAGATTTCACCTCTACAAAGCCTTCATTCGATGCTTCAAGATCCTTTTGATCAATTAATACCTCAATGCCTTTGCATAAACGATTTATTGCCTGCCTGGATTCTCGAAATTTGTCAGGTTCCATTATTGCTCCTTATTTTGAAATTTGAACATTGATCCTTTCTTAAACCACTTAGCAGATGAAAAATCTCTTTGGTTCCCGGCAAACAACAAAAAAATTTATTTAAGGCATTCAACACTAAACACTGTGATCAAAGACACTTATATATTAACAAGCCCGACATTTTCTTCCATGGGCTGCCTTATACGCACCATCACCTATCCTGCCGGACCAGATACTTAAAAGTCTACACTGCCTGGACACAGAATTCAAGACTTTGTCAAAATGAAATCAGAATTTTTCTGCGAGCCAGATTATGTGTCTGGCTCCTTTTCCGGTATTGCGGGCTCGTAGCGTCTGAATTTTAGTCTGAAATCCACACTGCCGAAGTCGTCTTGTGAATGCCTCGTCCACTTTGGAAGACCATATGGACAAAATCCCTCCAGGGCGAAGGGCTAAAAAAGATGTTTCCAATCCAGATCTATTGTAAAGAAAGTCATTAGATTTCCTAGTTAGGCCTTCAGGTCCGTTATCCACATCAAGAAGTATTGCATCCCAGACAGATTTTCTTTGCCTGATAATTTTTGCTACATCTTGTATCTCAACAGCCACACGGGTATCTTCCAGCGGATTTCCGGCAAGATGCCCCAAGTGTTCCCGGTTCCATTTCACCACGGCCGGGATCAATTCAGCTACTATTATTTGTGTATCTTGTTTTGATTGTTCCAGTGCTGCCGCAAGGGTATAACCCATGCCAAGGCCTCCAATGAGAATTTTAGGGTTTGATTTTGTCTTAATGCAGTTACATGTGAGTTTGGCCAGCGCATCTTCAGATCCATGGAGGCGGCTGTTCATAAGCTCTGTTCCGGCAATTCGGATTGAAAACTCTTCTCCTCGCTTCCTCAATATGATGTCTTCTTTTTGTCCAGGAACTTTCGCCCGGTCGATTTCTTCCCAGGGAATCACAATCTTTTCCTTAATTGCAGGTTGAATTTTCACTCATTTTATATAGTACCTGAAATTTTTGATTTTGGAAAAAATTTTTAATTTTTTTAATTCATTCCGGAAATGCTTTTGTTAATTCTTCAAAAAAAACAATTAAAAACAAAAACTGCAAACCAGGCCGGATAAAATCAATGATATAAAAAAAGATTGTATGGACTTAAATCAATTTCAAGTTTAATAATATTTCTAATGAGTATTTTTTAATAATAAGTAGGCCAATTTAAAAATGAAAAAACTAAAAACATCAAAATCAATTATCAAAATAGGTGCAGGAATATTATTATTGTTGTTGTGTCTATCAAACTTTGCAATTGCTGAGACTTCCGGGTTTCAGGATATCTTGTGGAACCAGATTTTTATTGGTATTGCAGGAGGGCTTGCATTCTTCCTGTATGGTATGGACAAAATGAGCACTGGCATGAAAAATACGGCCGGCAATAAAATGCGCTCCATACTTGCATCTCTGACTAAAAATCGAGTTATTGCATTGATAGTCGGTGCTTTTGTAACGACTATTATTCAATCCAGCAGTGCCACAACAGTCATGCTTGTCAGCTTTGTCCAGGCAGGACTTCTTACTTTTGCCCAATCTCTGGGCGTTATATTGGGAGCAGATATCGGCACCACTATAACTGCCCAGATGATCGCATTCAAACTTACAGATTATGCACTTCTCATGGTTGCCATTGGTTTTTTGTTGAGAATGTTTGGTAAAACAGAAAAGGCAAAAGCAATCGGAGATATCATTCTGGGATTTGGAATTCTTTTTTTCGGCATGAAACTGATGAGTGATGTCATGAAACCCCTCAGGACTTATCCTGCTTTCATCGACCTGATGAAGGATCTGGAAAATCCTTTGATGGGTATTTTTATCGGTGCAGCCTTTACAGCTATTGTTCAGAGCAGCAGTGCCACAACCGGTGTGCTGATTGTCCTGGCGCAGCAGGGACTTATAACTCTTGAAGCGGGTATTCCTGTTATTTTAGGAGCCAATATAGGCACCTGTGTTACAGCAGCCTTAGCTGGTATTGGGACGTCAAGAGAAGCAAAAAGGGTGGCCATCGCCCACGTCATGTTCAAGGTTGTAGGGGTTTGCCTGTTTATTTTCTGGATCCCTCAATTTGCAGATATTATAAGATCGTTAGCTGGAAAATTTGGTTCCGGCACTGCCCGGCAACTGGCAAATGCCCATACCATATTCAATGTCAGCCTGGGATTGTTTTTTCTACCCTTCATAAATATCTTTTCAAAAATAATTTACACTGTTTATCCTGATAAAAAGATGCCTAAAAGCCGCGAGATCTTAACAAAATATATTGAAGATTCCATGCTGGATACACCCCCTTTGGCCATTGATCTTGCCCGCAGGGAAATGTCTCGCATGGCACTGCTTTTAGGAAGAATGATTAAAGCCATCATAGTCCCCTTTTTGTCTGATGAGGACCAGTTGTGTAAAGAAATGGATAAAGATGACGATACCGAGTTCTTGATCCGGGAAATTCCCAAAAGAGATGAGATTTTTCCAGACCTTACCCTTCTTGAAGGTCTCCATATGCGTGAAGGTAAAATCAATTTTTTGGAAAAAAAATTAAGTGAGTATCTTACAAATATTGCCCAGGCAAGTATTACTGAAGAACAGGCCAAAGAAGTTTTTGGTATGATATCCATTGTCAAAGACATGGAAAGTATGGGAGATATTATTTCCAGGAGTATGATTCCTCTGATCTCCAGGAAAAAAAGACTTTGCTATGATTTTTCCGCTGAAGGCAAAGAAGAGCTGCTCATATATCACAGCAAGGTTTCAAAACAGATCAGCCGGCTTAAACAGGCATTCAAAGAAACCAATCCAGATCTTGCAGCCCGAATCATGAAAAAAGAAAGGAAATATCTTAACCTGGAATCAGACTACAGGGCAAGACATCTTAAACGAATCATTCTAAGAAAAGAGAACTCCATTGACACCACTGAAATCCACATGGAATTGATGGATCTGATGAAACAGATTGTGTTATATTCCGCCAATATTGCCAAGACCTATATTGATACTACCTCACCTATAGAGGAAGAACATGCGAAGATTAATGAAACCGGTTCTTAAATCAGGACCCAGTAAATTAAGACTGGCAAATTAAGACAGGGCAAATCAGAGTTGGGCTTTTCCAACTTTTTATTACAACTGTATTGGCACTAAAAGCAAAAAGTCCCTTAACATTGATCTGGTCACAGATCTGTTCAGGGACTTTATTTTTTCAAGTCACCAAGATGACTTTTTCACGACAAATAAAACGGCTAACTAAAGCACGGTTACATTTGTTGCGGCAGGACCTTTCTGTCCTTCTTCAATATCAAAGGAAACACGATCCCCTTCATTCAAGGATTTGAAACCTGTTGAATTGATGCCTGAATGATGTACAAATACATCTTTTCCGCCTTCTTGCTCGATAAATCCAAAACCTTTTGAGTCGTTAAACCATTTTACGATACCATTAGCCATGTTGGCAATCTCCTGTAATAAAAATAAAAATAATACGAGTTTCAAACTTTAAGGGTAAAACCTTTTCTTTCATTGGGATATACACCTTTAGACTGAAACCTCTGCGCTTTACATACAGCAGCAGCAGTTCGCGAAATAATATATCAATGACCGGAAAAGTCAAGAACAAAATAAATTTTCTTGCTTTAAATAGTACAAGGCCTGTCCAGCCTATGACCAGGTGTGTGTAACATGAAAATTTTTCGTCTAATTAGAGCCTGCCCGAAAACTCCGTGTTTGGGCGAAAAGTTGCCCATATACAAGGCGCAATAAATCTTGAAACCGGAGTGTACTACTGCACATGAGGCCCAATTTATAATTTGGCAGGATTTTGCAGCAACGCAGTAGATGGGTGAGTTTTCGTTCAAACACTAATTGGACGGATTAAAAATAAGACTATAGGGGGTAATTAATCGCAAAGGCTCATATGACATTTTTGCCTGGCGAAGGCCCTTAATCCCAAGGTCCTGCTCCCGGTTCAGATACTTGCATTTATCCTTAAGATATCGAGCCGTCTCCTGGTTGATCAACTGTCCCGCTCCCTTAAAATCCGGATTTGATTTTTCAAACTGGATGTCATAGGTTGAGTGTTTCAATTTACTAAAAACAGAAAAAGCAACCACGCTGTTTTCCAGGGTAAGTACAAGCCCTTCCAAGCCCAGCTGGTCAAAATTGTCAAACGATGTCTTAATTGCATCAAATTCCTGATCAAGGGTTTTTGAGCTTTTTTTGCGCCTTTTCATTATTTTTTGTGCTAACCCTTGAGCTTTATCTTTGAAATCTTCATTTAAAAGATAAACTTTGAAGCCAGGATAAGTTCGTTTGAACTGTGAAATCAGGTTCCTTTTTTTATGCAGCTTTATCCCGGTTAGTTCACACAGGCTTTCAACATCATAAATATATTCTGCATAATCGCGTTCCTCTTTGATCTGGTAATAATTTTTAATTTCAGGAAATTTTT
Source organism: Desulfobacula sp. (assembly GCA_018702715.1). Classification (GTDB taxonomy): domain Bacteria; phylum Desulfobacterota; class Desulfobacteria; order Desulfobacterales; family Desulfobacteraceae; genus Desulfobacula. The sequence goes on from JABIYQ010000468.1 coordinate 14,868, forward strand.
TCAAATAATCCAGCGTTGCAAGACTGAAATTGGGCTCAAACCCGGCATTTTTCATATTTAATGATAAAATAGCCAGGTCTTCAGGATAAAAATCCTCGCCCAAAGGCATAAATGAACATTGTGAGATTTCATCATAAATCAAAAGCCGTTGGTTGTATAAAGTCCATGACATTTTAGAAGCATTCTGCCAGGCAAAAAGATTTGAAAAATTATACTCACAGGACGCGGGTTTAAATGTATCAATATATGTCTGGATCAATCCCTGATCTTTTAATGTAAAACGATTGAATTTTGGAAATCCTGATTTTTGTACTTCCTGTAACACCGCTTCACGGGCTGAATACATTCTATCAATCCTTATATTTTAAAGGGACATGGTCTTTAAGCACTTCAAATCCAAGTTCCTCATAAAAGGAAGATGTCCCTGGCTGAGCAACAAGACCGATCCAGTCAACATTATTTCCCTTTAATTTTTCTATTAATTTTATAATAATTTTCCTGCCAATTCCCTTACCCCTGAATTCTTTTATAATAGTCACGTCCTGAATATAAGCATCACTTGCAAGATCGGAAAGGGCTCGGCCCATTCCAATTAGTCTTTTCCCCAAAAACGCCCCTACAAAAACTGCTGAATCTTCCACTATGTGGTTTAAAAATTCAGGGTGTTTGTCATATGAAGGCTCCCACCATCCGGCTTCCTTGTAAAGGCGGATCAAATCCTTTTTTGAAGCTGACTTAATGGTCTTTATGATAAGTTTCAATGACTTTTGATCTGACATTTTTTAAATATTTTTTCTTTACTTATATGGTTTCAAACATTTTCTGGGCAAAATATGGCAAAACAAAAGAAGCCTCATGAATTTTTGGACTATAATATTTTAATTGGTTCTGAATATTTTCAGGAATGGCTCGAAACGGCTTTTTAAGTTCCGGCCCAAGGGATCCCATGCAAATACCGATATTCCCTCCCGGATATGTTGGTACCAGGAAATATGAATATGCCTGAACCGGAAACAACTCTTTTGTAATTTTCACAAGATTGATAACGCACTCCTTGTGAAGAAAAAAAGATTCTCCTTGGGTGGCAATAATGCCATTCTTCCTTAATGCAGCTTTTAAGGCTTTGTAAAACGGTCGTTCAAATAAAGCCTCACCCGGTCCTATTGGATCAGACGAATCCACAATAATAACATCATACTCATTCTTATGTTCCTTAAGATATGAATTGCCGTCAGCAATATGAACCTTTACCCTGGGATCGTCAAACCCGCAGCTCAAATCCGGTAAAAATTGTTTGGATACCTGGATGACCTCTTCATCAATTTCACAAAAATCAATGGTCTGTATGCAGTCGTGACGACCTGCTTCCCTTAAAACACCACCATCTCCGCCACCAATTACCAGAATATTTTCAGGGTTGGGGTGGGCAAACAACGGAACATGGGTAAGCATTTCCTGATATGCAAATTCATCAGACTCCGTTAGCTGGATAATCCCGTCAAGAACAAGCATTTTCCCATGATTTGTGGTCTGAAATAGATCGATCTGCTGAAATTTACTTTTTTTGCTGTAAAGAACATCTTTTATCTCAAGTGATAATGATATCCCGGGCCACATAGGACAGATCTCTGAAAACCATCCATTTATTATTTTATTATAATTTTCCATAGCGATGTATTGTATATTCTATGTTATCTTAAAGTGTTGCCTTAAAATTTAAAAACGATTAATTCCCAGGTAAATTGGATCATATTTTTTTATTGTCTTAAAGCAATCTGCATTTTGTAATGGTCCCCTTTAAAAAATGACATGGCAAATTCAGCAACTTCTCTTGGTTCATAAAATTTACAACTGAATACATCCAGATATACCCTGTTTGATGCATTTGCAAAATGACCGGAAATTAAAGAGGTTTCAATAAGCTGGGTCATGCTGAATCCTTCAACTTTTTCATCCTCTCCAAAATGAACCACCCGGCATTCACCAAACCGCTTCATATCGATGAGATCACAAAGTTCATATACAAATCGTTCAATTTGTTTTGCATTCCTGATAATTTCCGGGTCACTCTCATAGATATCAATAGAAGTTAAAACACCCCAGGGATTTTTACGTTCATATTCTTTTTTCCAGGAAATTGGATGAATTTTTGAATTTTTTACAATCTGGCCCACTTTTTTTTGTTCAAAGGGCTTGGAAATAATTCCCCGGTTTTGATCAGAAGAAATAACAACATTTTCAGATTGGAAAGAATCTTTCATTGAATTTATAGCAACTTCCAGGTCAATGTTGTCTCCGCATGTGAATATATCTACTGCTGCATAATCATGTTCCGGCCATGCATGAACCGTAAAATGAGATTCTGCTATTACGACAACGCCGCTGACGCCCTGGGGTTCAAATTTGTGGAACGAAGAGCTGATAATTGTTGCCCCACTATCATTTGCAGCTTTCAGCAATATCTCTTCAACGCGATCCTCGTCTAAAAGAAGGCTTTCTCCACACTCATAATACTCTATGGTCAGCTGTCTTCCCAGAGCAAAACATGCTTCTTTTTGAGAATCGCCGACAAATTCAATATTTTTACCAAGCATTAATGCTCTCTCCAAAAATGAATAAAAGTGTCTATTTTTATTCTGAAAGATTTCAAAATGATCCAAAACATTATTGAAGGCAATAATAAGACCTAAACCATGAATGATCAAGGGCAGGAATTTTACTTTGGCTAAGTTTTGAAAAAATCATTTTTATTTTTAATCCTAAAAATTATGACAAACATAAAAACCGCAAGGAGTTCAGAATGATATCTTTCATGTATAATTCACGTTCTGCATGATAGGAAATAGCGTTATTTAAAATCAGAACTTCAATATATGTCCATTATCGATTTAAATCTGGCATACTCTGTATTTGTCGGCATATTCCTTTTTTCCAAATTTTTTATCATACTTTGAGCATTAAACCTGATGTAAGGATTTACTTTTAATTCATCCTTAAGAGTGGACACAATTAACCTGGGATCATAATCTTTAATATATGCTTCAATGTTCGGATTCTCTTTTTCAATGATTTTTGCCATTTTCATGGAATCTAGGACATAATCATGACCACTATAAATTTTTGTTTCTTTTGACAGGGACATCAATTGTTTCAGGGAGTTAAAAAAGCCTTTTAAATCTCCTGAAAAACAATTGCCGATTGTTCCGTTGAACAATGTGTCTCCTGTTACTAAAAAATCATCAGCCTTGAATGTCACTGAGTCATCCGTGTGACCGGGGGTATGAATTATTTTTATATTTTCTGTGTCAAGGGATAGGGTCTGATCCGGTTCTAATTGCTTACAATCAATAAATTGAGCACTTGTTTTTTCAAGTATTTCATTATTGCCCGAAGTATGATCATGATGGGAGTGGGTATTGGAAACATATTTGATAAAAAGTTTATTCTTTTCAGCAAAAGTCAGGATTTCGTTCACGCCTCCAGCATCAATGGCAATCGCTTCTTTTGTTGAATATACCAGATATCCCAGATTATCTCTTGAGTATCTAAATTGTTGAATATTCATAACAGGTCTCCACACAAAGGTTAATCGCAAATTTTTTTATACCATACATTATTCAAGTACAATTATCATCAAGTACAATTATCATTCAAGGCAAGATTGTTTCGGTGAATGACTTCATCATAGTGTTTATCACCAAGACAGGATTCAATCTGAGAGGTTTTTAATCCCTTTATTAAATTAATGTCCAAAGACCTGTAATTGACCAGACCGATTCCAATAATTTCATTTGACACCGTCTTAAAAGAGACTGCGGCACCCTCTTCAAAATTGCCTTCTACAGCAACGATTCCAATAGCAAGCAGGCTTTTTCCATTCTGCTGGACAGCGCGGACTGCACCATCATCAATCACAAGGCTTCCCTTGGGGGCAAGTGTGTATGCTATCCAGCATTTCCGGCTGGGCATTTTTTCTTTTTTAGGAACAAAATAAGTACCATACTCTTTGCCGTCAAAAAGACTGCACAAGACATTGGAAATATTCCCCTTAGCTACTATCATAGGGATTCCGGCTGAAGTAACCTTCTGGGCTGCCTGAATTTTGCTGAGCATTCCACCCGTGCCCAGAGTGCCTGGGATGTCACTTGCAAAGTCTTCAATTTCTTTTTTAAAACGGGTGACCCTTGGGATCAATTTAGCGTCGGAATATTGCCTTGGATCTTTATTATACAAACCTTCAATATCCGTTAAAATAAATAAAAAATCAGCATCCATCAATAGGGTTATCATGGCGGCAAGATTATCATTATCCCCTAATTTAATCTCTTCAACCATGATGGTATCATTCTCATTAATGATGGGCACTACCTTCCATTTTATGAGCGTATTTACCGTATTCCTTGCGTTCAAATACCGTTTCCTATTGTTCAAATCTTCAGCAGTTAACAGAATCTGGGCAACTTTTTTATCAAAATGATTGAAACTTTTTTCATAGGCATTCATGAGACCACTCTGGCCAATGGCTGATATTGCCTGACGTTTGGGGATCTCTTCGGGACGGCTGTCCATTCCCATTTTGCGCAAGCCTGCTGCCATGGCTCCTGATGATACAAGTATCACTTCAATCCCTTTATCCATAAGCCAACTGATCTGGTTGGAGATGGATTCAATCAATTCCAGGTTCAAACTATTCTTGGCAGTGATCACATTACTACCCAATTTTACAACCACACGGCGGGCGTTAATCAATTTTTGTTTTGGCATAATTTATCTTTAATTGAACTTGTTTTTTACTGCTGTATGAATGAATGGTTTTGCCTTTATACCCGTATAGTCTTTTACCATATGCCCGTCACCCACAAGGCGCCACTGGTAAATCATAAGGCCTTCAAGTCCAACCGGTCCCCTTGCATGAATCTTATTTGTACTGATACCTACTTCAGCGCCTAACCCGAACCTGAATCCATCGGCAAATCTGCTGCTGCAATTTACAAAAGCATCGGCCGTGTCTGCATGATCCATAAAATACAATGCTCTTTTTTCATCCTTTGTCACAATGACATCAGTGTGGCCTGATCCATATTTATTGATATGGTCCAAGGCGTGATCCATGGAAGGGACAATTTTAATTGAAACTATCAAATCAAGATATTCTGTTTGCCAGTCTTTTTGGGTCGCAATCTCTACGTCTATGATTGTTCTTGTTTTTTCGCATCCAAAAATTTTCACGCCCCGCTCTTCTAAATTTCTTCTCAAAGAAGGAAGTATATCTTTTGCCCGGGTTTCATGAACAAGGATAGTTTCAATGGCATTACAAACCGCCACATACTGACATTTGCTGTCCAGGGATAAATCAATTGCCATTTTGGATTCAGCAAACCGGTCAATATAAAGATGACAAATCCCATCAGCGTGTCCCAAAACCGGAATAACCGTATTGTCCATGATATAGCGTACAAATTCATTGCTACCCCTTGGAATAATCAGATCTATTGATTTTTCGAGCTTTAACATCTGATTAACATCACTGCGAGATTCAAGCAGTCCCAGCCAGCCATCTTTTAATCCTGCTTCAATACCAGCCTTTGAAATGATAGCCGCCAGAATTTTGTTGGTTGCTCCGGCTTCACTGCCCCCTTTGAGCAATACTGAATTCCCGCTTTTCAGGCATAGGGCTGCAATCTGTACCAGGGCATCCGGCCTGGATTCAAAAATAACTCCGATAACACCGATAGGTCTGCTAACCTTAAAAAGTGTAAGTCCCTTGTCCAGCTGTGTAGAACTCAATGTCCTGCCCACAGGGTCTTGAAGTTTGATAAGGCTTGCAATCCCTTCACAGGCTTCTTTTATCTTAATACCATCAAATCCCAACCGTTTCATCAAAGGCGGCTCAAGCTTGTCTTTTTGCGCCTGTCTAAGATCTTTTTTATTGGCATCAATAATACGCTCAGTATTATCTTCCAAGGCCTTGATAATATTTTTTAACGCATGGTTTTTTATGTCACTGGAAAGTGCTGACATAAAAATCCCAGCAGCTTTACAGCCTGATGCCATTTTTTTAATATCCATTTTTCCCCTCTTGTTGAAAACCCATGCCGGCATTATTGCCGAACTTTATATAATATATACGAAAGACATTAACAATATGTCATGGCAAAACCAATAAAATACTGCGTTAATAATTTATTTTTCAATTTCCTGTATAAACTTTCAAACAAAAACATTCCTTTGGCAAAACCTTTGGCTTAAAATTATCTTTACTCACCTTTCATAAAATTGATAGAATAATCTAACAGGTTAAATGAATATCCAAAAAAAGGAATTTCATAATGGATAGTAAATGGATTAAAAAAATCATAGTTTCTGCAAGAGGCTCTTTAGATAAACAATATTTATTCATAAATAAACGATTTATAAAAACTATAAACGATACAACCAAGTTAATCCCTTTCCATAAATAATATATAGCGATTCTGGACTGTCATTTCATCCCTTATATTTTATACAATATATTGATTTGAATAATTTTTTAAAAAACACCTATGCAAATCCCTTGGATATCTGTATCCTTAAAACACGGGGGTAAATAATTTTCTACACACACTAAAAGTTGTACATATCTTATTTTTTAATTTATTCTAACCTTTGAAAGGAGATTGTCATGGAAGAAAGCGTTTACAAAATTGTTGAAGTGGTAGGATTTTCTGAAACTTCTTGGGAAGATGCTGCCAAGGTTGCCGTGGCCGCTGTTGACAAATCTGTTCGAGATATGCGCGTAGCTGAGGTTGTTAAGATGGATATGCGTTTGGAGGATAACAGGATCGTTGGCTACCGCACCAAATTAAAAGTATCATTTAAATTAGAATAAGAAACACTTTAAATTCAGATATAATTTACGAAAAAAAAAGTTGTCGTAAATTTAATTTTTCCCCTGAAATGTCCGTGATTGTAATTTAGCCTTTGCCCTAACGCTTTTAAAAAAGGGAGTCCACACTTTTACCGGTGTGCTAAGTTCCAATTTATATGGAAAAGCCTAAAGGTAATACTGGACACCCACCTTGAGACACAATGGTTCAAAGCCAAAAAATCAACACGACAATTTTGGGGGTAATTTTGTTTAAGAATCACTTGAGTTATCTCAATTGAAATTTCCTTGTAATATCCCTTATCACTCAAATGTGACAAACCAATTTCAAACTCATGTTCAAATTCGTTTTAACCTGAACCTGGTTAATTGCCCATCTATAGTTGATCAAATTGCAGCAAAACCAATTAAAGAGGCAAAATAAAAAAAGTATGTAATCTATTAATGATGGTGAAAAACTGATAAAACCTTGATATTAATGGCGCGCCCGGAGAGATTCGAACTCCCGACCCCCTGATTCGTAGTCAGGTACTCTATCCAACTGAGCCACGGGCGCATTCATTGGGACCACTATATATCAGAGCTTATAAACAAATTCAACTCTTTTCCCTATTCCTGCAAAATAGGCCTGTTTCTCTTCCTGTGCAGCATAATTTTGTGTCGACAAATTTAAAGAAAATTTATCTTTTCAATGTTTCATATAAAGTGAAAAAACAACTAAATGAATCAAGACTTTCATTAATTTAAAAAGTATGTTGCCCGCTTAATATTATTATGATAGCAGTTGAGCATTATTCGATCACTTACTTGTGTGTGATACACAGAAAAAAATTGGTGAATTTGTTTTCTGTATTTTTTTTGTCATCACCAAATTTTTTTTAAATTTCATGAAAAGACATAATGAAAATATTTGATAGAAAATTTGCATTTTCGATAAGCTTAGCTGATCTGAATTCCGATGAAAAAGATGTAACCCACTCTATGCTAACCATTGAAGATAGATTGTTTTGTTTTTCTGAAAAAAGTATAAAAGAAATTTTATCTGTGGAATCAATTGATACAGACAAGGATCTCCCAAGCACTATCCATAATTTTCAAAATATGTACAACATAGGTACCAGTAACTCTTTTGTTGCTCGAACAATTATTCAATCTAACAAAATTTTACACTCGTTGATATTGAGAGAAGGGCTTGATAAAGGAAAAATTTTGAAGCAAATATGGATTTGTTCTAAATTGCTTTTTAGTTGCGAAAACTCTTTTAATAAAATTTTTACCCAGGTTAACGAGTTGATGAACAAATGCGATGAAATAATAACCAAACACAAAGAAAATATTTTTATTCCCCCACTGCCACAATACTTAGATCTTGAACAACATGTAGTCTCTTTTTTAGGGCATGCAAAACTATTTTTGGAAGAGTCGCATAAGCTGTTCTGTATATTTTATGATGCTCCGGATTTTGGGACCAAATTCAAATCCTATAGAACTTGGATAAAAAATTTTAAACCTGATTGCAAAGAATTAGTAAAAGTTTTAGAAAAAAATAAAGAATGGATTCAATTAATAATCTGGTACAAAAATGCACTTGATGCAAATCACATTCAACCGAATTTTAGAGTTACAATTGAAAATTTTAGAAAACAAAAAGGATACAAATTTTCTAATCCATCCTGGCGATACGACTTTAGAGCAAAAAACAATGGTGCTCTGCAAGAAACAGCATCTGATATCATAACTGATATGGACATTCATCTTACAAGTTTATTAATTTTTTTTGAGGAAATTTTTCTTCTATGTATCCAAGACAATTGGAATGATGGTTTTAAGTATAAGCTGTTTAGACACCCAGAAGAAAAAATAAATAAAAAATGTCCTTTACTTTACTTTGTATCATTACAAAAGTAACTAACTTAACTTTGGCCTTTATTATCATGGGTGAACCAGTCATGCTTTGGATTTATTAATTGACTGATTTTAATTTTACTTTTTTGTAAAATTTAAAAAAATATTTTACATCTGTACTTATATGCATTAAATTGGCCAGGTTCCGAATGTATTGTTTTTTAATTTTATTCACCTTTTGGTTACTCATATGACTGGTTTTTTTATCCTTAAATGGCTTGCTGCTTTTTCACCGATTCTCACAGTGCTTGTTTTAATGATTTTTAAAAATTGGAGCGGTTCACGTGCCGGTGCGGCAGGCTGGTTTGTAGCCCTTATTAGTGCAAGCCTTTTTTTTGGAGCACATCCAAAATTATTGGCTTATTCACAAATGAAAGGGGTCCTTCTTTCCCTTAACGTTCTTTATATTATCTGGGCAGCACTTTTATTATATAATGTTGTAAATGAAACAGGCGCAATTAAAGCAATCAGTATCGGAATAGAAAGGTTCAGCGCAGATAAATCCATACAGATTCTTATTTTTGGATGGATATTTGCCTCTTTTCTACAGGGCGTTGCCGGCTATGGAGTCCCCATAGCCGTTGTTGCCCCGCTCCTTGTCAGTCTTGGTTTTTCTCCTGTTGTTGCAGTTGCAGTTCCTGCAATCGGCCATTCATGGTCTGTTACATTTGGTTCAATGGGGGCATCCTTTCAAACCCTCATGGCTGTAACCGGCTATGATTATGCATACCTTGCCCCTTGGTCTGCTGCATTGCTTGGTATTGCTGCTTTTCTTTGCGGGATATTTTGTGTACATGTGTTTGGCGGCTGGAAAATGGTTAGACACAGCTTTATTGCCATCCTTATTATCGGTATTGCAATGTCAGGCACCCAGTATATTCTGGCTGTTTCCGGGATGTGGACCCTTGGGGGTTTTGGCGCAAGTCTTGTGGGACTATTAAGCGGTCTTTTGGTTGCAAAATTCAAAATGTACAACCAGGCACCCCCTTCACAAGCCATATCCGAGATGAGCCTTTGGTGGGCATTGTCCGCTTATTTTATTCTAATTGTGATTGTTTCTTCGGGAGTAATGATCCCTTGGGTTAAAACATTTCTTGGACAGGTAAAACTTAGTTTTTCATTCCCGGAAATCATATCTTTAAAAGGATGGGTCGTTGCAGCGGGAAAAGGCAAGGCAATTAATGTTTTTGGCCATGGGGGTGCATTACTTTTATATTCGTCAATTATCAGTTTTCTGGTGTATAAATCAAAAGGATATTACCCATCCTGGGCTGTTAAAAAGATATTCCAAAAAACCATAAAAAGTGGGGTTCCCACAAGTCTTGGTATTGTCAGCATGGTTTGTTTTGCTATGATAATGGATCACTGCCAGATGATTTATATCCTTGCGGAAGGGATTAGCCGGGTGTTTGGTTCTTTTTATCCCCTGATTTCTCCATGGATAGGATTATTGGGTGCATTTATGACAGGCTCCAACACCAACTCCAACGTTGTCTTTGGTGTTCTTCAACAGGAGACGGCACAATTGGCTGGTCTTAGTGCAGCCTTGATTCTTGCCGCACAGACAACAGGTGGCGCCCTTGGGAGTATGATTGCCCCGGCAAAAATTCTGGTTGGATGTTCAACCGTTGGATTGTCCGGCAAGGAAGGACCGGTTCTTAAGGCTACCCTTCATTATGGGTTTATAATTACGGGTATTATAGGAATTATTACCCTGGTTTTTTCTTTTATCGGATAAAGGTAAAGATCTATGAATAAATTATTTAAAAAATACAATTCACCCCTTAAATCCATGGCATTGATACTCATGCTTGCCATTCCCTTTTTTCTCTACCAGGGGGCAATGCAGGATTCAGCATTTCAGGTAAACTTATTTTTAGGGCTCATGATGGCAAACATGCTGTTTATCCTGAAAAAAGGGTAATATTGTAAACCAGACAAATTAAAAAAAAATATGGGGATTTAATATGGTAACAGGAACAAAAAATTTTAATACTGCCCCCCCTAAAAAAAATCACGTAATTGTCGGGGCTCAAATCAATGATCATGCTGCCTTTTTGGCGGGTGTACCGACAAAACCCTTTTTCACTGACGCCGAAATTTTTACTCGAACACAAGTGCTTGTTACTGAATATTACAAATTGGATACCCTGAGTAATTTCTGGGATGTTTATAACGTAGAAGCAGAAGCTTTGGGCCAAAGAATCATATATCATCCAGCCGGACTGCCTGATATAGACAGGACCCGGCCATTGATAGCCCAGCCTTCGGACCTTGATCATATCCATCCTCCCGATCCATTTAAATCCGGTCGGCTGCCATGGGTTCATGAGGTTAATAAAAAATTTTTAGAACTGACAGGAACACTGGACCGGGCCTATTTTACAGCTCCCTTGAGCCTGGCAGCCAATATCCGGGGATATGAAAATCTCATGGAAGATATGTTCCAAAGACCGGCTTTTGCCCATCGTCTTTTTAAATTTATCTGTGATGATGTGCTGCTGCCCCATCTTGAAACCATGCGAAAAAAAACCGGAATACCTGACCTGCTCATGGATGGCCGTGATGCCTGGGCGTCACCGCCAATGATCACCCTGGACATGATGGACGAATATGTTGTTACCTATGCAGAACGCTTGCGAGACAAACTTGATAAAAACCTGATAACCCGTGGAAACTGGGGGGACGCTAAAAGCCGTGATCCGGAACGGTTTTTTTCACAAAAAATGAAATGTACGCCGGGTTCATTAAGTGTATCAGATCCTGACCTGTTTGAGCTTGGGCCTGATCGGGTAAAAGCCTATGCAGATAAACATAACCTCTTTGTAACAGCAGGTGTAGATGCTGCCCTTCTTTGCCAGGGACCTGCTAAGGCAATTGTTGATCGCATAAAATTTTATATTGATAAATTTGCAAGAAACGGACAGT
>JABIYQ010000471.1 GCA_018702715.1 Desulfobacula sp.
ACAAATATCAACACCGATATTATATTCTTTGGGGATATCCCAATCAAAATTATTGTATACCTCTTCATAGTTTTTGCCAGTAAACATGAAAGTCTCCTATCTAAATATTTAAACAAATTTCCAGATCCATTTAAGGATCCCATCCGTCTACTTTTACCCATTCCGGCTTTATTCGATCTTTGGTGATTTAAACAATAGCACTATTTATTTGTAAGCAAAAGATAGAAAATAGATAGAATAATGACTGTTATTTCCCGTCATTAACTGTTAAGAATAATAATCTTTTAAATTGTATAAATTTTATTTCTGGTTTATTTTTCCACAGAAAAGGAGCGTATATTTGAATTTCATTTTCACCAAACGGTTGCTATTTTTCAGTTCCTATTGTTGCTATACTCTGTTTCATTTTGTTTCATTGATGGAGGATTTCAAGAGACGAACAGGCATGTTTTTACAAATTGAATTTTAAAAGGTATCACTGTATTCAAATTTTTTTAATAAGGCAGAAAAAATGAATATTGAAATCAATTCCGGAGATAATTTAAATCAAAAATTATTGAAGTTAGAGAAGCGTGTCAATGATTTGGAGGATAAGCTTGCCAGGACAAAGAGACAATTGAATGAAAGTCACCGGGAGTTCAAGGGCGCTTTTGACGATCCCGCTATTGGAATGATGAGATTTAGCCCGGAAGGATATATTCTCAAAGCCAATGACTATGTCTGCAAGATGCTTGGCTATTCTATCGATGAACTTAAGCAAAAAGGGTATAAGGATATCACGCATCCTGATGATCTGGAAGAGAGTTTACTGTCAGCGTATAAGATTATTAACCGGAAAGTATCATTTGATCATGTAGAAAAACGCTATCTCAAAAAAGACGGAACGGTGGCCTGGATCTTGTTGAGCTACTCAATGCTTTTTGATAAACATCAGCAGCCCATGTATTATGTTGCCCACGTTCAGGATATCACTGAAAGAAAAAATACCGAAGTGGCCCTACAGGCCAGTGAAAATCGGTTTGCTTTGTTTATGAATAATTTACCCGGGGCCGCTTTTATCAAAAATCATAAAGGACAATATATTTATATTAATCAGTTTTTGAAGCAGTATTACCGTAAAATAAATCCTGATGGTATTTTGGGATTGACGGATTGGGACATCTATCCTGATGATTATTGTGAACAATATAATAAAAACAGCAACCTGGCCATGACTAAAGGTCGGGCCATGACTTTCGTGGAAACCACACCGGGTGGAGACTGGCAACATTACTGGCTGACTTGCCGTTTCCCCATATTGTTAAAGAACAAATCCCCATTAATGGGGTGTCTGCGGCTGGACACAACTGATCTGGTTAATGCCGAAAAAAAATTGAAATTGAATGAATGGGAACTCAAGAAACATGCTGAAAATCTAAAAGAAGTAAACACAGCCCTTAAAGTATTGCTGGATCATAGAGGACAAGAAAGAATCCAACTGGAACAAGGAATGTTGAAAAACCTGAGTAAACTTGTTTTTCCATACCTGGAGAAGCTTAAAAATAATGATCTCGACAGCACACAAAATGCATTCTTGGATATCGCTTTGTCCAACCTTGAAAACATCATTTCTCCCTTGTCCGCAAAATTACTAACCTGGGAGAGTAAACTTACCCCGACGGAATTGGATATAACCAATCTAATCCGCCATGGAAATACCACAGACACTATATCGGAACTCTTACATGTTTCGACAACTACTGTAGCATTTCATCGCCGAAATATTCGATTAAAACTTGGACTAAAAAATAAAAAAGTAAATCTAATGACACATCTTCGTACAATCTAGTAGGTTTGATAAAAGAAAAAATCTATAATCTGGGCGGAAAATTCACATTGACGATCGACTTGTTTTTGTTCTTCTTTTTTATTTGTTTTTTCCAGATCTTCTGCAAACGTCTGGATTTTTCTTGCGCCAAGTTCTCTTAAACTGTTTTCATCAAAGTATTTGCGATGTTGGTAAGGAGAAGGATCAAATTGATGTTGACTAATTTTTGAGCCCGTTGCTATAAGTTACCTTTAACTTTAGACCTTAATGGTATGATATTATATAAAGGAAAGCATCATGAGTCCTGAAAATACAACCCTGGTTTATTTTAGCCCCACTTCCACAACCCATACGATTCTCAAAGAAATTGCAAGAGGAATCGGTAAAGAAATCTGTGCCGTCATTGATATTACAAAGCCTGAGATTCGAAACCAGAATGCACCTGAATTTAACAATGACCTTGTACTCATTGGTGCACCTGTTTATGGTGGACGATTGCCAAAAGATGCTGCCGATTATTTTAAAACCATTAAGGCATCTGGTTCCCTGGCCGTATTGATAGCATTATATGGAAATCGGGAGTTTGAAGATGCCCTTCTATAATTAAAAAATATTGCTGTTGATTGTGGATTCATCCCATTGGCTGGGGCTGCCTTTATTGGAGAACATTCTTTTGCTAATAATGAATTTTTAATCGCCCTGAACAGACCGGACAAAAAAGATCTTGAAAAAGCATTTTCATTTGGAAAAAAAATTGCCGGTTTACTTAATCGTATTGAAAATCCTGCAGAACTTGCTCCTGTTAACGTCCCGGGAAATTTCCCATACAAACAAGGTACATCATTTGGTTCTTTTTCCGTCATCGATGTTACACAAGACTGTGACAGCTGTGGCCTATGTATCACTGCCTGCCCAAAAAATTCAATTGATGAAGCAAATAACTATGCGACCCTTGATGACCACTGTATTTATTGCTGTGCCTGCATTAAAGCATGTCCACAGCAAGCCAGAATCCTGAAAAACAGCCCAATTAAAGAAAAGGCGAAATGGCTCACTGAAAATTGTGCCCTGCGCAAAGAACCCCAAATATTTTTACCAGGCTAATAAACACCAGGCTAATAAATACCCGACAAATATACAGGTTTTTTTTTACTTTTCAATCCCGACCCTGGCTTTCACCCCCTTTTGGAAATAATGTTTTATAGCTTTCATTTCCATGACCAAATCAGCTTTTTCCATAATAGCCTGGCTCGCCCCTCTGCCGGTAACGACAACCTCTACATGATCTGGTTTTTTCTCAAAAAGATCCAGCAATTCCTGTTCGGAAAATAGTTTATATTTAACTGCAATGTTTCCTTCATCAAGGATGACAAGATCATGCTCCCCTTTTTCAATAATCCGGGCCACTATTTTGTACCCCTTTATCCCTGCCTCAATGTCTTCTTTGGAAGGATTACCTTTAACAAACTGCCCTAACCCATAATGTTCCACTTTGATCTGGTCTGCTAACTTTTTTAATGCCTTTAATTCCGAATAATCCCCGGATTTTAAAAACTGACCGATAAATATTTTTTTTCCTGCACCGGCTGCCCTTAAAGCAAGCCCCAGAGCAGCAGTTGTTTTACCCTTTCCATTCCCCGTATATATCTGGATATGTCCTTTCATAAGCCCTATCTCTTTTATTCAATCTATTTTCATTTTCCCGCCAATATAAAACCCCAAAAAGTAAAAATCCTTTATTTTTTGTATCTCAGTATTTTATAGGCGGCAAACAACCAACAATCAAGAAAAAACAATGATCTGCAGGTAATAAAATAATCTTTATAACTAGTGTTTGAACGAAAACCCACCCATCTACTGCGTTGCTGCAAAATCCTGAAATCCTCATGTACAGTAGTACACTCCGGTTTCAAGATTTCTTGCGCCTTGTATATGGGCAACTTTGTGAGCATTGCTCCTCTACGAGCCGCCCAAACACGGGGTTTTCAGTCAGGCACTAACTAAGCTGTTCCATGTATGATTTTCTTAACCTGGATTTTATTGTCCTGGTTTTATTGTCTGGGTTTTCTTAACATTTGCTTTTATTAAGGTTTAGGGTAGACTATAATTTAAAAAAAATTAATAAAAAACAGTTTATCTTAGTTTCAGGACTGTGTTATTGAAAATTTTGAACCCGTGAATTTTGAATCCGGGGATAGGAAAAACAAACCTGCCACCACTGCCAAATGGATTGATTTAAAGAATGGATATGCACAATAAAAGTATTGCCGCAATTTTAAACAACCTGTCAGATGCATTCATGATAATGGATGCAAATGGCAGGATCAAATACTTTAATAATGTTGCAGCCAGGATTACAGGATATGCAAGCTTTGAAGCAAAGGGCATGAAATGCAAAAATATCTTTAAAACAAAATCATGTGATACAGACTGTCCCTTTTCTAATTTGGATATCACTCCAAAAATCAATTATAGACGTGAGCTTGAAATTACCCGTAAGGATGGTACAAAACTCCCTGTTGAATGCACTCGCAATATTCTTCTTTCATCCGACGGGAAACTGTTTGGAGTGGTTGAAGTTTTTAAGAATCTTTCAAAGATAAAAAATCTTGAAAACAATTTAATATATTCCGAATTTAAATATCGCCGTCTTTTTGAAAGCACCAAGGATATGATTTTTATCATATCCAAGGAAGGGTTGATAATGGAAGTCAATCAGGCAGTGGTAGACCTGCTGGGTTACAGGGAAAAGAAAGAATTGTATTTATTGGGCAATATCAAACATGTTTTTATTGATCCAATCCATTGGCATGTCTGTAAAAAACATATTGATCTTAACGGATTTGTTCAGGATTTTGAGGTGGGTTTCAAAAAAAAAGATGGTACACGACTCCATGGCAGCCTGAGTGCCAATATCTTTCTGGATGATAATGGAAATATCGTTGGTTACGAAGGTATTGCCAAAGATATTACTGCCCGGATGGATTCTTTTCGTAGACTTTACAAACATCACCAGGAACTTGTTTTGATGAATACTGTGTCCCTTACCATGAATAGTTCCCAGGACATGAATGAAGTTTTGAACACCGCTTTGAGTGAAGCCATGAAACTGTTAAATTTCAGTATTGGCACCATTTTTCTCATCAACCATGATCAGGCCGAATTTAAACTTCAAACCTGGAAAGGGCTGCCAAAAAACCTTGACAAAAATCTTATCAGACCAGTTTTTCATGATACCCAACTCATGGAATTTTTCCTGGGCAAAGATAACAGCCTGACACCCAAATCTATTTTCCCCTCTTTTAAAATCACTTTGGAAAGCCCGGATAAAAGCCAGCCCATCATACTTTCATGTTTCCTGATTACAGAAAAAGAACGTCCCTCGGGATTTATGGCTTTCCCTGTGGGTGAAACCCAGGACCTTTCCCTGGAAGATTTTAATCTCCTTGGCTCTTTGGGAAATTTTTTAGGCGGCTCCATAGCCAATATTAAACTGATAAGGACTGTTCAAAAACACAGGGAAGAACTCAAACACCTGACTGCCCGGCTTTTTCAGTCCCAGGAAATTGAGTGTAAGAGAATCGCAAGAGAACTCCATGATGAAACAGGATCTGCTTTGATCGGGATAAATTTCAACCTGGAAGCAGTTGAAAAAATCATACCCTCTGATGATCCTGTTATGAACAACATCATCGGTAACATTAAACAACAAATCAATCATACGTATCAGGAAATGAGGCGAATTTCCCACCTTTTGCACCCGGCCCTTTTAACAGATCTGGGACTTGAACCTGCCCTTGATTCCTATCTGAACCAGATAGCCAAACAAAGCTCTCTGAATATTGATTTTAAAATGGTCGGATTCACAGGACGGATTAACCATGATATTGAGACTGTACTCTATAGATTTTCCCAGGAAGCCCTGTCTAACACCATAAAATATGCTAAAGCCACTTTTTTTAAGCTTTCCATCATCAGGGGATATCCCTCAATTATTTTTATTGCAGAAGATGATGGCATTGGCTTTGATAAAGACGAAAACAATCATGAACGACCTTCTCTGGGGCTGCTCTCCATGAGGGAAAGAACAGCCATTCGGGGCGGAAAATTTTTTCTTCGAACTGAAAAAGGCAAGGGTACCCGCATTAGGATTGAAATCCCAAACAAAAACGGCGAATCCTCTATTATATTGGAACCTATGAATTTTTTACAGGAGATTTATGAAACAAAAGCCGATTGAAATTGTTATTGCCGATGACCATACCATTGTCCGCCAGGGATTGAGAAAGCTTTTGGAAGATGAAGATTGTCTTAAAATCACAGGGGAAGCCATGAATGGACGGGAAGCTGTCACTATAGTTCATAGACTAAAACCTGATGTTGTTATTATGGATATTGCCATGCCTGTATTGAACGGTATTGAAGCTGCCCGGCAAATCAAGCAATCCACTTTGAAAACCAAGGTGATTATACTTTCTATGCATGATCACACACGATATATCCGGGAACTCTTAAGTATTGGTGTTTCAGGCTACCTGCTTAAAAATGCCGTCAGTAATGATATTATAAAAGCTATCAAAAAAGCTGTAAAAGGTGAAACTTATCTGAGCCCATCGATTTCCAGCCGGGTAATTGAAGATTATGTTGGAATGAACCAGAAAACATCCCAGGATGAATTGTATAATACTCTGACCAACAGAGAGAGGGAAGTCTTTCAAATGATGGTGGAAGGACACACCACCAAGAAAATTTCAGAGATGCTCTGCCTGAGCCCCAGTACAATAAAATCTCATCGTTCCAACATTATGGGAAAACTTAAAATGGACAATATCTCAAAATTAATTCAATATGCCATTCACCTTGGAATCATCGATATTCAAATGTAATTGATCAAACAACTTTACTATCTAAAAATTTAAACCCAAATAGAGTAAAAAAATCCTTTAGGATTGGGCATCTATTTGTTGCCTTAGGGCTATAGCTTGTCTGGAAAACGAATTTTCCCTACAGGCTCTGTCATTTTGAATTGCCCTTTTTGAATCTGACGTTTAAGGTCCTGGGCAGCCTTGATTGCCGTAACTCTGTCAGATTGTCTCAAAGTGATCGGCACTTTATGATCGACACCTTCAAGTTCTACATTGCCAAGATCTGCAAAAAAAGTACCTCCCGGGCATCTGGAGACACAAAGACCACAATTGAAACACTTGACCCTGTCAAATTGCTGACCTTTTTTTGGATCCCATTTAACAGCTTTGACAGGACAGATCTCTTCAACACGGCAGACATCACAATGCAGGCAATTTTTCCGGTTAAATTCAATGGTTCGATTGGTTTTATTCCATACATCCCCATAGGTAATCTCAAAAATTGGTTTGCGACTTCGCACATCAACCACCTTCAAAGGAATCTGTGCGTCGGTTTTCAAAATATGGGTTAACATATCTTTGTCCAAAACAGGAATTGCCACAGCCCAGGTCATGATGATGTCCGGTCCATGCCCGGTAGTGAATCCTCCTAAAAATTGTGGATCCATCCCGTGCATATCGGCAATCCCTTCCAGATTGGGTTTTTCAGCACTGCTGCGAGTGCCTGGACCTGTTACAAAGCCCTGGGCACCATTGATCAAAACCTTGGTGCCAATACCTATGGTTTTTAGTTCAGGATCATTCTCAAGCGGGTTTAATTCACCACAGCCGCAGAACGTCATTTCTTCGTAATTGCCGTTCATCATGTCTGAATGAAATATTGTAGACACAGCAGCTTCACCCGGGTTGACAAATGCCAGATAATTTTTAAACGCATTTCTTGAGGCATGAATCATTGCATGGGGAATTTTTTTAAGGGTTGTGAAAGAAGTTAATCTTTGTCCATCATCAGTCTCAATTTCCACCAAAACCTGCTTGCCCTTTACAAGATCCCTGAAAAGATCTCCTGCTCCATACCCTGGGTTAATTTTACTATCTTGGGTGCCCAGAACAATCAGATCCAGGATACCAATTCTTTCATTTGGACAGGGTCCAACCTGTGCCGGAACAGTATTTATCCATACCTTTACAGCTTTTGTAAATGTATCCGGTTCAGCCACCTTAAAAGAAAGTACAGCATATGTGCCGCTCATCAGGGCACTTGTGGCCGTGGTAACCACATCTATATCATGCATCTCAAAGGTTTCGCCATCCCTCACCCGATCGCAAATTTCCTGGGCTGTTAAGATAACCACCTCTCCTTTGTCTATTTTTTCCTGAATTTTTGAAAATCTTCTATGGGATGTTGATTCTTCCATTATCACTTAATACCAAAATTAAAAAGGTTCATGTTCTGATCATACTGTGATTCTGATCATACTGTGGTTCAATTATTTTAAATATCAATTGCTCTATCACATCCCACCTTATAAAGGCAAGGCGGGTATTGACCCCTGATCCACCATCAAGGTAGCATCTGCTGCGTTGACTGCGGTCGTTCCTCCCTGCGGAGTATAACTTATACGCCTCACTCGTCACTCCTTGTCGCCTTGCATATAGCACCTTGCTGATGGCCAGGGATAGTGCACAACCCCGTGGCCCAGCCAGCAAATAAAAATTTGATGGTGGATTTGGGTGACCGTGTCAGGCTATTTTGTTAGTCATTTTTTTCCGCAGTTTTTTCCTTTTCGGCTTTCTTCTCTGCGTCTTTTTTTTCTTTTTCCAGTTTTTTTAATGCCTTGGCTTCTTCTTTTTGGCGTTTTTTCTCTTCCGCCTCTTTGGCTGCCTTTTCAAAGACATCATACCCCAGAATAGATTCTGCAATAAATTCTGAAAGATCTTTCATAACAATATCAGAATCCAGCGCATTAATTCCCACCTGAAGTCCCTGATAACAAAATGGACAGCAGGAGACCAGGTCTTGTGCTCCGGTTTGTTCAGCCTCTTTGATCCGCTTTTGGGCCATGCGGCCCTGGATTTCAGGGAACCCTGCCTTTAATCCGCCGCCTGCGCCGCAACACCTTGAATATTCCCTGTTTCTGGGCATTTCGACAAGGTTTAGTCCAGGAATGGCTTCCATGATCATCCGAGGTGC
>JABIYQ010000136.1 GCA_018702715.1 Desulfobacula sp.
CCTATTTTCGCTTTCTCGCAGGGCTTTCTCAGTCTGTAGACTTTCAGTGATATCATTTACCAGTGATGCCATACCTATAATCCTGCCATTGGCATCTTTCAGGGCTGTATTGTACCAATCACATATGATTCGCCTGCCGTTTTTAGTTATGTTCCCGTTTATACTGTGTCTACCTCCTTTTTCGGATAGAATATCAAGAAAAATGCCTTCAACCAGATCCTTGCTCCTTTCTGAAAGAATGAGTTCAGTAACATGTTTACCCATAGCTTCTGCCTTAGAATAACCAAAAATATCTTCTGCTGCTGGATTCCACTCAGTCGTCTTGAAATTCAAGTCCCAGGAAATTGCTCCAATCGGTGTATTTAAAATATGAGTGGAAAGCTGTTGTTCACTCTTTCGCAACTCTTCCTCGATCTCCTTTCGTTCGTTGATAATTTCATTGTATATAATAATCCCACCGATTGAACCATCGGATTCATACCATGGACGACATTCCCAGCGAGTCCAGTCTACCGATCCGTCCTCTCTATAATAAGGATCTTCCTCTGCGCTTAACACTTCTCCGGCTAATGATCTTTGATGCACATCCCTCCATTTTTGAGGAATATCCGGAAAAACCTCATAGTGGTGTTTACCAATTATATTTTGCTTTTTAACCTTGTAGTCCTTAAGATATCGTTTGCTTACATATATATATTTTAAATCCCTGTCATATACTGCAATTGCACTTAGGGCATGAAAAATAATATAATCCAGTAAATCATGGGAATGAGTAGGTTGTCCTTCACTGGGTTTGTGATTAGATTCTGTTTGCTCTAATTCCTGAATTCTTTTTTCTAATGCTTCATAAGTAGGTTTTTCAGTCATGTAAAATCTCTTTTAAATTAATGTGCAGTTCTGGATACCATATAAATTAGAATGATATCAGATCAGATATATGGGTCTCTCAATGATGAGATTCAGCAAATTATGGAAAGAAATCTTAATGTTTATACGGTTACCATCTTCCCAGAGCCTTATACTTGCATTAGCAGTCCATGGAACCCCAAGCCCTATCATTTTGCATTTAAAGACTTTTTGAGAATCAATTTTTTCCCCATTGACATATACTTCTTTGCCATAATGTCTTGCTATCCAACCATCTTTTACGACCTGGCCAATACTTACTTTTTCAACAAAATACCATTTTCTCCCAAATTCACTGACCTTATTTGGGGGAGCATTATGAATGTTATTGGATTGACTCATATTCGTTCCCGTTTTTGTTAAGGTGCAAAAGACTCCCACCTTGAAATCCGTTTCATTATCAACTAAGCATGCTCCGGCCCATACATCGCCCACAAACCCTAATAACATTGTTACGATAACAACACCCGTTAACCTGTACATATTACCCCCTTTCCTGGTGAATAAAAAAGAATCTGGATGCATTAACGCAATTAACATACCTGAGTCAAGAAGTCACCTATGATAATATAAAGTGAATTATTAAAAAAGGGCTTTGCAAAATCATATAGTAAACTGTTTTTTCCCTTTTTGTTCATGGCCGGCGGCTGGATCAAAGTTACATAGTACTTTTTTCTTCAATCACTGGAATTTTTTCAAAAAAAAGGGTAATAATTATGTTTTAAGATGATATATTTACAGAATCATCAATCTTTTTGGGATTGAGAAGGGAGAGGGCTTATGAAAAAAGTTGGAATTGTTGGTTGGCGTGGAATGGTTGGCTCAGTGCTCATACAAAGGATGATAAAGGAAGATGATTTCAAATTATTTACTCCTCTTTTTTTCACAACCTCCCAGGCAGGCCAGGTTGCTCCGGATGTGGGCATTGATACGCCTCCACTGGTTGATGCTTATGATATAGACAGTCTTTCAGACATGGATATTATCCTTTCCTGTCAAGGTGGGTCATACACAGAAGTTGTACGCCCCAAACTTGCCAAAAAAAACTGGAATGGATACTGGATTGATGCTGCTTCAACCTTGAGAATGGATGATAAAAGTATTATCGTATTGGATCCTGTAAACCGCAAGGTCATTGATAATGCTTTGTCCGATGGCATTAAAAATTATATTGGCGGTAATTGTACTGTATCCCTCATGGTCATGGCTCTGGGTGGATTATTTGAAAACAATTTGGTAGAATGGTTAACCACCATGACATACCAGGCAGCCTCTGGTGCAGGTGCCAAAAACATGGAAGAACTTGTAACCCAGATGCAGACCATTGGCAAAATGGCTGCTCCAGTTCTTGAAAACCCTGTATCTGCTATTCTGGATCTGGATAAAAACGTCATAGGAACAATGAGATCAAATGCATTTCCTGTTCAAAACTGGGCAGTTCCTCTGGCAGCAAGCCTAATCCCATGGGTTGACAAGGCAATGGACAATGGTCAGACAAGAGAGGAATGGAAGGGATTTGTTGAAACCAACAAAATCCTTGGAAGATCGAACAACCCGATTCCCATTGACGGCCAATGTGTCAGAGTGGGTTCCATGAGATGCCACAGCCAGGCATTTACCATCAAATTAAAAAAAGATGTTCCCTTAAATGAAATTGAAACCATGCTGGCCCAAAATAACGATTGGGTTAAAGTGATCCCCAATTTAAAGGAAGATACCATCAAAGGTTTAACCCCTGCTGCAGTGACTGGAACATTGACTGTTCCTGTGGGGCGAATCAGAAAAATGAATCTTGGCGATGATTATCTTACAGCTTTTTCAGTGGGTGATCAATTGCTATGGGGCGCAGCTGAACCGCTTCGCCGGATTCTGAATATCATCCTTTAATACTTATTGCTTTAAGGCATATTTTCTTTCAAGAAAAGCAACTGATCTTGAAAATGGAAATGTCAGAATAAAATAAAGGAATGTAATCGTAATCCAGACTTCAAATGTCAGAAAGGTAGCAGACATAAGTTCCATCCCTTGAAAGGTCAGTTCCTGGATTGAAATAACAGAAACAATGGCTGAATCTTTTATTGTGGATATGAACTGCCCTGCCAGGGGAAACGCCACCTTTCTGAAGGTCTGGGGCAAAATCACAAGTAAAAATGTCTTTTGCCGGGACAGGCCAATGGACCAGGATGCTTCCCATTGACCCTCGGGTATGGAAATAATTCCGCCCCGGATAATTTCTGATACATAAGCGCCTTCATAAATTCCAAGTGCAATGATAGCTGAAATAAAAGAATTGATATTCTCAGGCCTTGCAAATAAAAAACCTGTAATCTGCTGAATCGTATTGGAGCTGTCTCTTAACCATCTATCCAGATAAAGTGCATCCAAAAACTGGCTGGATACAAAATAATAAAAAATGATAACCAGCACCAGGGATGGAATATTCCGAATACTTTCCACATAGATTCTGCTTACAAATCGCTGCTCGAAAGAACCCTTTGCACCCATGACTCCGGATATGGTCCCCAGAAAAAATCCTATAAACGTTGACCAGATACTCAGTTTAATTGTTGTGAAAAAACCTAGTATGAGAATATTTGCTTTGAGCTTTCCTGTGACAGGATCTAAAAAAAAGAAATAAGATGGGATAGCCTCCCATTCCCATTTATAATCCAGGACCCGGCTCATTCTAAAAAAAAAGAAAGATATGGCAGCAATAACTAAAATAATCACTGCCATATCAATAAAGGTAAATTTTAAGGTCTTCTTATTTAACAAGTTCTTCCCAGTCTTTTGATTCAAACCAGTATGCTTTTTTCTCTTCTAAAAATCCCTGGGCATGCATATTCAAAATCCAGTTGTTAAAATAATTGAGTGCATCATGGTCTCCCTTTTTAAGGGCGAACCCTATGGGTTCTTTGGTAAAATTTTCCTTGATGGGAATAAATAATTTATCCGGATATTTGAGTGCGTGAAATACGGGCATGGGAGCAGAAGATACCACTGCATGAACCCGTCCCAGGTTTAATTCCTGTAAAGCCTGGCTCTCGTTTTCAAACAGCTTTAAAGTTGCATTGGGTATATATTTTCTGGTTGCCTGTTCTGCTGTTGTCCCCATGCGAACAGCAATGCTGACCTCTTTTTTGTTAAAATCCGATAAAGACGAAAAGCCTTTTGCTTTAGATTTGTGGGCAACCATTGACATACCCGAGTATTCATAGGGAATGGTGAAATTCACTTTAAGATTTCGAGCCGGGGTAACACCCATGCCGCCAATAATAACATCAAACTTGCCTGTTAGAAGGGCCGGGATAATGCCTGACCATGCAGTGGGAACAAACTCTATTTTAACGCCCATATCCTGGGCCAGTTTTTTAGCCACATCTATTTCAAACCCGGTTAAGTTGCCTTGTTTATCTTTCATGGCCCAGGGCACGAATGTGGACATCCCCACCCTTATAACGCCTTGTTTCTGAATCTTTTCAATAACACTCTCCTGGGCGGATAAATAACCACCCATTAATAATAGAAACATCATACTTAAACATAAAATTTTTTTCATTTTTTTATCTCCTTTCAAAAATTCCATACCAACCTTATTGGTTGATAAATTTAAGTTGGTTTTCAAATCTTCTAATTATAAAAGAAAGACTGGCAGTAATGACCAGATAACATAATGCCACAGCAAACCAGATTTCAAAAGTTAAAAATGTTTCTGAAACAATTCTTTGACCCTGCATGGTCAAATCATAAATGGAAATCGTACTGACCAGTGCTGAATCTTTTATTAATGATACACTTTGACCAGCAAGCATGGGAAGGGTCTGCCTAAGCATCTGGGGAATGATCACTTTGATGTAAATAATCGGAACAGACATTCCAATGCTTTGGGCAGCCTCATATTGTCCCTTTGGAACATTGATTATACCGGAACGGATAATCTCTGAAGAATATGCACCCTCAAACAGGCTTAACGCAATAACTGCGGAAGTAAAAGCCGGGATATTAAATACCGGCGATATAACAAAATAAATTAAAAATATCTGAATCAAAAGAGGGGTATTGCGGATAGTTTCTACATAGAACCATGATATGGATTTAAGCACAGGTGATGAAGACAGCCTTGCAAAGGCAGACAAAAACCCGATAACAAAAGAAAGCACAAGACTGATGCAAGAAATTTTAAGAGTGATTAAAAGCCCATCCAACAAAAGGCCTCTTGTAAATTCACCATTTTCAAAGACAAACAAATAGGGTTTGATCCTGTACCATTGCCAGTTATATTCAAGATTTCGGTATCCGATAATGAAAATAATGGCAATAAAAAGAATGAATAGAAAAGGTTTGAGGCCTTTTTTAAAACGTTTCATTGATTGACCTTCATCTTTTTAATAAAGACAAAACATACCATGAAATAAAAAAACCTGCCACCTATATTGCAAAGACTTATCCTTCATAAAGAATCTGTTTGATGGTTTTGCCGTCTGCATATCCTTTGACAAATCGCTTATGGATAAATGGAATGGGCAAGGCTTTAAATGAAAGCCGGGGGAAATTGTAAAACCATTTGGCACTTAAATCATAAAACCTTAAATCAGCCTGAATCTCTTTTAATTTTTTAAGATAAAGATCCCCGGCTGAAACACTCCCTGTTTTCGATTCAATAATTGACGCTGCTGCCATTTGCCCGCTTTTAAGTGCGAAACTTATACCTTCGCCCAGCAGACTTTCTGCCAAGCCTGCTGCATCTCCTGCCAAAAGGATCCTTTTTGAATCCGGCTTATAATTGAAACCATTGGTGCAGATGGGATACCCCTTAATTGCTTTAAGTCTGTTTGAACCAAACCTTTGTTTTGCATAATCAAAAAGCGTTTGGGTGCTTAATCTCACTTTTGAATCAATCGAATAAATTCCAATATTAATATGATCGTCTTTCGGGAAAATCCAAAAATAACCATTTTTTAATTTTGAGAAATCAAATTCCATCTGATGCCTGTCAATGAGGTCAATTTTCAAATCTGCTTCCAAAGCAAATTGTTTTTTATAAAATTTGGTTTGGAAAATTTGCTGTCTAACTTTGCTGTTGGCCCCATCCGCACCGATCAGGTAAGACGCTTTGTACGATTGACCTGGGGTTTTGATTTCCACAAAAGTTGGCGTTTCATTAATGGATGCAATATTCTTGATTACCTTAAAATCAGCCCCTTTTTCTATCACCTTTTTTAAGGAGAAAAGATCCAGGTCTTCTCTTTTAGTCATGTAGCAAAGCGTTTTTTCATCATTTATGAAAAATGATTTTTGATTTAAAGGATTAATCTTTATGGTTTGACACTGTCTTTTCACCACCGGCGAAATATCATATCTGAAAAGGTGATATCCTTTTGGAGTAATCCCTCCTGCACAGGCCTTTTTCCTGGGAAATTCATACTTATCAATGAGCAGCACCTTTAATCCTTTTACCAAAAGATCAAAGGCCGCCGCTGTTCCGGCCGGCCCTGCCCCTATAATAGCAACATCAAACATAAACTTTTCTTATAAGTTCTAAAAATTAAAACCTTGAAACCCTTAATTCTATTATTTTGCTGTATCATTCAGAGAATTGTATACTATTTATTGCCTATCAAATGATATGAATTTTAACAATCGGTTTTTTTGGATTTTTTTTCTAAATTGGCAGCACTCAATTGTTCTGCCCAAAGTCATTAGCCTAAATTCTCATCACCTCTTTAATACCTATTTAACAGAATTATCATGACTCGCCTGTGAGACCAAAATGCGGGTTATTAAATTTGTGTTGCATTGTAAGCGTTGCAATGCCTATATAAAGAAATTACATATTAATGCCGCTCAGAATTTCAAAATGAAGTTTCCAGGGGAATTGAAATATGGCACATCACACCAACACATCTGTTTATACCCATCTTGTAAATCGCATCAATCGTTTTCCACAAGGAGCACCTCCCTCTAAACTTCTGGACAAAATTCTTGGAATGCTGTTTTCTGAAACAGAGGCCCATTTGGTTTCTCTGCTTCCTATAAAACCGATTACTGCCGACAAGGCAGCCAAAATATGGAAAATGAGTTTGGTGAAAACCCAAAAAATTCTGGACAGGTTGGCATCCAGGGCAATTCTTGTGGATATTGATCAAAACGGCACGACTCAATATGTCCTACCCCCACCAATGGCAGGTTTTTTTGAATTCTCCATGATGCGGGTGCGGCATGATATCGATCAAAAGGTATTAGGGGAGTTGTTTTATCAGTATTTGAACGTGGAAGAAGATTTTATAAAAGATCTTTTCACTATGGGTGAGACTCAACTGGGTCGTGTATTTGTCCATGAACCGGTTTTGTCCAATGATAATGCGATCCATGTCCTGGATTACGAGCGGGCATCACAGGTTATCAAAACAGCATCCCACATGGGTATAAGCACATGTTACTGCCGCCATAAAATGGTTCATATGGGCAAAGCCTGTGACAGTCCCATGGATATTTGTATGACATTTAACACCTCCGGCAGATCTCTGATAAAATACGGCCATGCCCGTGCAGTTGATGTTGCAGAAGGTCTGGACCTTCTTGCAAAAGCCTATGAATCAAACCTGGTCCAGTTCGGTGAAAATGTCAGGGATCGGGTTAATTTTATCTGTAATTGTTGCGGATGTTGCTGTGAGGCCATGATTGCAGCACGCAGATTTTCTATATTCAACCCAATACACACTTCAAATTTTATCCCAAAAATAAATAAAGATTCCTGCACAGGCTGTGGCAAATGCGTTACCATTTGTCCTGTGGAAGCCATGACTCTGGTGTCTGCCAATGATTCTAAAAAACCAAAAAAGAAAAAGGCCCGCCTGAATGAAAAAATATGTCTTGGATGCGGCCTTTGTGTGCGGGCATGCAATGAAGACAGTCTTGAACTAAAATCCTTGCCCCAGAGGGTCATCACTCCATTGAACGGAACCCATAAAGCGGTAGTCATGGCCATTGAACGAGGAAAACTTCAGCACTTACTTTTTGATAATAAGGTCCTTTTCAGTCACCGTGCCCTTGCAGCAGTTTTGGGAGTGATTCTGCAACTGCCCCCTGTTAAACAAATACTTGCAAGCAAACAGGTAAAGTCTCGTTATCTTGAAACACTGATTTCATACATGGAAGGTTCAGAAGTTATTTAGAGATTTTTTTGTGAATTTGTTTGATCTATGAATAAAATAATGCATTAAAATATCAATTTTTATCCAGCACCTTTCGAATGGTCTGGGCAGTTTTCGATATGTCTATTGGTTTAACTTCCTCTTGGAATCTCTTTGGTTTTTGGGGTTTCAACAACAGGTTCTTGTTTAACCAATGGAAAAAGCATGGTGAACTTAGTACCTTTGCCTGGGCTGCTTTCAACACTAATCGCTCCGCCATGATTTTTAACAATTCCATGGACAACGGCCAGTCCCATACCAGAACCTTTACCGATTTCTTTGGTTGTAAAATACGGGTCAAAAATTTGATCGATTATTTTTGGGCTGATTCCCGGACCTGTATCGCTTACGATTACCTTTACATAATTACCGCCTTCCAGGTTAGGATAGGTTTTGGCTGAATGATCGTCCAAAATCATCTTTTCCACAATGACCTTAATATTTCCCCCGGTTTGTTCCATGGCATGGGAAGCGTTGATACACAAATTCATAACGATCTGGTTGATCTGAGTCGGATCTGCAAGAATAATTTCATCAGTGGTGGAAAAATCCTGATCAATTTCTATATAGGTTGGAATGGTTGATCGCAAAAACCTGAGTGCGTCTTTAATGACCGGCGTTATGTGAATGGGTTTGAGTTTATTGCCGGTCTTCCGGCTGAAGCTTAAAAGCTGCTTTACAATATTAGCAGCCCTTAGGCTTGCAGTCTTAATCTCTTTAAGATTGGAATAGGCCGGGCTGGATTCCGGAACATCTTCTAAGGCAAGCTCCGTATTTCCAAGAATAATGCCCATAATATTATTAAAATCATGTGCAATACCGCCTGTCAGGGTTCCAATTGATTCCATTTTTTGAGATTGTTGCAATTGACCCTCAAGTCGCGTTCGATCAGCAAAAAGATCATCCAGTTCTTCTTTTATCAACTTGATAGATTGATGGATGTAGAAAAATGGATGATCTTCGGATATTTCAAAAGAATTTTTAAATCCTTCAACTTCCCAATTCATATTACCTATCAAGGCAAGCAGGTTTTCAATATCTTTTTGGTTTATTGAACTGATTTTTTTCTCTTTTACTTTTAACTTTATCGGCAAAGATTTCTTTTGATCATGATGAACAAATTCCAGTGCCTGTGCAAGATCTTTAGCTATTTTAATTTTAAATGGCATCATGGGTCTTGCAATTTGAAACGCTGTCCTTGTAACTAAATTTGCTTTATAAGTAAT
This sequence comes from Desulfobacula sp., assembly GCA_018702715.1. GTDB lineage: Bacteria > Desulfobacterota > Desulfobacteria > Desulfobacterales > Desulfobacteraceae > Desulfobacula. Next base: position 9,326 of record JABIYQ010000136.1, read on the forward strand.
GTACATTTTAAATGGAAATTTATTGTACCATTCCCTTAATGACTGCATAAATTTAAATCTGGCTGAACGGCTGCCGCCTGTTAATTCACCACCATTGACAATAATATAGTCCAATGTGGAATTATCCGGCAAACTGGACAGGCATTTAAGCCGCATATCATCAATTAAAGGGATGTGTTTTGACCTTAAAAATCCTGTTGATGTTGAGTGTAAAATATTTTTATTTATGACAACAGCATGATTTGAAAATTCAGGGGTTTCTATTTGCCAGTATTTTTCAGACAGAAGCTCAACAGGCAATAAAGAATTGCCTGTATAATTAAAACTCTCCAATATATTGTAAATCACTGGGTCTACCGGTTTTTGTACATAATCCGACAGTGTTTTTGCGTGTGTAATTGCTCCCTTATAATTTTTGGCAACATGTACATATTTATTTGTTGTATTGAATTTTTTCCCTATTTTAATTGCAATATTAAATGGTAGGGTTGTATTGCAGAAAATTATCGATTTTCGGCGTTTATTTTCATTTACTGTTTGAATGAAATATTTTCTTGCTTTAGAATTAGATCCTTTTAAAAAGGAATAATCTTCTATTTGGATGTAAGGATTGCTGCCCCCTGACACAAATGCCGCAACTTCTTCATTTAATGCCATTACTTTTCTAAGCCCTTGTAAATGGGAAAATCCCTCTGGCCTGCTATAGATAATGGATTCACCAATTATCCAATAATTGGCCACAAGTTTATCGCTGACATTTTGGTCAATCCACTCAGGTTTGTTAAAAACTTTGAAACCTTCTATGGGGCAATATTGCTGCAAATGGATCCTCACACTTTAATTGATTTTAAAAAAAGAGAAGAAAAGCGTTTGCTTTATAATTAATACTTTTTGGACTTTCTGGCAATGTAAAATTGGGAAACTTTTAAAGGTGATGGGAATTAAATTTTTTCTAAACAGTTTTTGCGTTTGGCCTGCATGTTAATTTGGAATCGCGATCAAGTGTTACTATGGGTGTTTATCATTGATTCAATCAGAGAGCCGATTTTCTTCATATGGATAATCCGCTCCTGCTCAGACCTGCCTGGATAATTTCTAAAAGCAATAAGGACACCGGAAAGACATGCAAAAAGAGTATGGGACAAAAGTCTTGTATCGGTTTTGCAGCCTGAAAAAATAAAAATCGTATCAAAAACATCCATGAGTTTACGACCGATCTTGTTGAGTTTGTCCACTGACCCCATATCCTTGTTACCATGCAGTGCAAAATGTGTTATCATTCTCCACTGGGCTTCATGGGTAATATAATAATCCAGAAAATATTCAATGGCTTTTTTTACGACATCTTTATCTTTTTTTTGTATCTTTTTTTTTAACGCCTTTAAAAACAGACCTGCATCCTGATAAACAACCTGGGCATATAATTCTTCCTGGCTTTTAAAATAGGTGTAGATGGAAGATTTGGCAATTCCTGCAGCATTTGCAATTTCAACCATGCTGACCATATCATAGGTTTTTTTCCCAAAAACGTGTCTTGCCGCCTCAACTATAAGGGTTTGCCTAATTTCCCGTTCTTTTTCTTTGAGTTTGATTAAAGTATCTTTTTTCACCATTTTTTGATCTGTGTCATCCCATGTATATTAGTATTTGAACGAAAACTCACTCATCTGCTTCGTTGCTGAAAAATTTTGCCAAATTATAAACTGGCCTCATGTACTACAGTACACTCCGGTTTCAAAATTTCTTGCGCCTTGCATATGAGCAACTTTTCATCCAAACACAGGTTTCCGGTCAAGCACTAATTACCATAAAATCAAAAGGCAATCAAGTGGCGGTTGACATATCGACCGGCGTTCGATATAAAAACCGACAGATACATATTAATGCTTAATGCTTAAAGGTCATTTGAGTTGGACACACAGGAGAAAAACTATATGAAAGAAATAAATATTTTTTATGATGCAATAAAAGATGTGTCAATGGTTGCTTCAAAAATCAAAACAAAGCAAAAAAAAATTATCGGTTACCTTTGTTCTTATGCTTCGGAAGAAATGATATATGCAGCTGGATTTCATCCCATGCGACTGTTTTCCTCAAAATCAGATATTGTGCTAGCTGAACAACATCTCCAGGCGTATTGCTGTTCTTTGGTCAGGGGGGTGCTTGAGGACAGTCTGTCAGGCAGGCTTGATTTTCTTGATGGCACAGTGTTTCCCCACACCTGTGATTCCATGCAGCGGTTGAGTGATATCTGGCGCATGAATGGGAAATATGAATTTTTTGCAGATGTGGTATTGCCTGCAAAACTCAACACCCAAAGTGCAAGAACATATATGAAGGATGTTTTGATCAAATTTAAAAAAGATCTTGAAACCGCCATTGGAAAAGAAATCACTGATGCAGATCTTTTGGAAGCCATTAAAAAATTCAATCTTATCAGAAAAAATCTGTCAAAGATTTATGCGATTCAATCCCAAAAGCCCGGGATAATAAAAGGCGCTGATCTGTATGCCATAGTAAAAGGCTCCATGGTGATGGACAGAGATGAAGTCGTCGATCTTTTGCCGGTCATTGTGAATAATCTTGAAAAATTAGATGTTCCCCAAAAAAAAGCCAAACGAATCGTTGTCGCAGGTTCAATCTGTGATTCTCTTGATATTTATACAGCCATAGAAGCGGCCGGTGGTGTTATTGTGGGAGATGATCTTTGTACAGGCCAGCGATGGTTTGAAGGGCAAATCCCGGAAGATGAAAACCCCATGGATGCGATTTCCAAACGATTTCTGGATCGCATCATCTGTCCTGCAAAACATTTTTCACCCTTTGCCCGGGGGGAAAATCTAGTTTCACTTGCAAAAGAGAACAGGGCCGATGGAGTCATTTTTATGATGCTCAAATTTTGTGATCCCCATGCATTTGATTATCCTTATTTAAAAGAATTTCTTGACCGGGAAGGCATAAAAAATCTGGCCATTGAAATGGATGATCAGCAGCAAAAC
>JABIYQ010000472.1 GCA_018702715.1 Desulfobacula sp.
CAGTGACGCTTGGAAGTGCAGCCCAGATAATATTTTCCTTTATCGTAACCTTTGAATCAAATAGCAACTCTTGCAGTCTCTTGGCAGTGTCAAACCTCAAACCATCAATAAAAATGACACATTCTCCGGTTGATCCGGTCTCATATAAGGGTGCTTGTGTTCTTATTTCCGGATACCCTTCTAAACCCACAACTTTTTGAAAATATCGGGCGAAATCTTCTACCCAGGGAAGATATACAGCCCGAATTGCCGTTGTTACAGCTTCGAAATCCTTTTGTGAATCCACATGAAACAAGATTTCGATGACCATACGATCTACTTTCCAACCCCATTGAAGATATCCTTCTTTTAAATCTGAGATTGTTCCGGCAACTAAAGATTCCTGTGTAATACGAGCAAGATTAAACAAAGGCTCAAGTGACGAAGCTAATGAAGAAAAACCTAAGTCAGCCCATACAAGGTCTCTCCTTTGTTCATGGGATTTCTCAAGTTCAAAAATTTTGATTCTGGCTTTATCAGGTGTTAAATTATTCAATCCATTCAGGGCATCCCGCAATTTATCTTCCTGCACTTCATTCCATTGAGGCCATCCGCCATGGCTTTCTTCAGAAGAGAACAGATCAGGGTCCGGCATAGGGCAGTTACGTATAGAACCGGGAATATTGGGATATCTTTTAGGGGCCTCGCAATATCTCTCCCAAACTGTCTTCCAAGCCCCTGATCGTTTTGCCAATTTTTCAAAGCCTGCAAAGGCACCATCATTTTCTGGATTATAAGCCAACTGTGATTCACAGACAGAATTGAAAGCCTTCCATTCATTTTCACCTTGAACCTCTTTGAATACTTCTCCTTTATCCAACCACTGAAGGAGTTCTCTTATTGGATCTCCACCGGTGAGCAAGGTATTAAAAAAATTCTTATCAAGCCGTTTACCCTTAAGCAGTTCAACATCCTCGTCCAACAAACGGTAAAGAGATAACTGCATGGCATTTTTAGCCTCTTTATCCATTGCTGCATCCAACCCAAGTCCACCCTGGTCTGATTTCAGAAAAGCCAAAACAGTCCAATCTTTTGCGTTTATCTGGGACCAAATAACGCCTCGATATTGTAATTCTGCAATTGGCTTCAATTCTTCTTTACAATTTTCAACTGCACGCAAGTCCTGACGACTAATTCCAGGCAGGTAAAACACAGGCAAATACTTTTCAGAAAATTTTAAACCTTCAATTGTTCCAGCCAAAACACAACGGAGCCATATCCCGGGACCCTCCTGTTTTTCAGGGACATACTCTCCCAAAACAAACAACTCAGGCATTTCAGTTTTAAGTCTGGGGATAATGGCTTCCCACTGTCTATCTCGATCCGTCCACAATATACATGAAGGAGAAGCCTGCACATCAGGGTTATAAACAGCGGCAGAACGGATAGATTTAATCAATTTTTCTAAAAAAATCATTCCGAAATCACCTTTGCAACTGAACATGCGTTTTGTTTCATTTTATATCGATCTTTCATTACTCAACCTGCTTTCTTGCGCTAATTTTTTCTTCAAGTGACAAGTGATGATCGTTAATCCTATCGCCCTTGAATAAGGGATACCATGGAGAGGATTCCACATCTTTTCCCCGATCTTTCCCCCATTTTATGTTTGGTTTATCCCGCAATACACCTGTTCCTTTTTTACCAACATCCGGTACACTCATAAACGGCCGGATATTTAATCTAACCCCATCATTCAAGTCAGGGTTCCAGCCGATGGGTTGCTTTTCGATCGGTTTCCATCGCACAAAAATATCATATGGTTTTTCACCTTCAAGAATCAGTTCCAAGTTTTTCTTAAGATTTAAAGCGGCTGATAGCTTTTCTTGGGCACCATCAACTTGATTTTTCAAATCATGATTCTGTTGGTTAATCCAATCCCCTAAATATGTATAGATTAAAGTTTCCAAAGTCTTATGATCCAGTTTATGGTAATTTAAAAAAGCTGCGAACCCATCATTTAAACCATCCCAGACATGCCAAATAAAAGGTCGATGGTGAAACAACTTGCAGTGCTGTATAAAAAATTTATTTCTCAGCCATGATTCAAGGGATTTCCCCCCATGCCCCGCACTGGATAATAGATCATTTTTTGTTTCAGAAGACCAATCTTCACCATAGACTTTTGCCAGTATTCTCTCCAGCCGCTCTTCAGCTTTCATTTCACCTCTGACGGCAGGGACACAAACAATACCATCCTCATCAGCAAGCGATAGCAAGCCATCACAAGATTTAACCAATGACCGCGCCTCTTCAGAGAGCTCCATATCTTTGTCCAACTCAGCAGGCCAACGATAGCCCAACAATCTTGCCATTGAGACTTGAAGGCAACTATCACTTAAAAAAGGGTTACCATGGAAAATCCATTGTGTTGAATCGTCGGAATAAGGTTTAGGCAAACCGATTGGGTACTTTTTAAAAGAAACTTTATTCCAATGAATTATGTCAAAATCTATTTTTTCAAAGCTAC
>JABIYQ010000572.1 GCA_018702715.1 Desulfobacula sp.
ATCACATTTCTGAAAAATCAGAGACAATTGGCATGAGTGAAGGCGATGAAAAGTGGGTGGCCGATATTTTTGATGATAAAAACATCCCCTATATTGGCCCTGACGCAAAAACCATGAAGAACCTGATTCATAAAACTGCTACCCATAATATTTTAAAAGAAAAAAAAATTAGTGTCCCCTATCATTATCAGCTCGCAAGCAGCGATACCCTTCCAGACATTGTTTATCCTGCATTTGTAAAACCCAGTTATGAATCAAGATCTGTTGGTATCAGCGATGAAAGCGTTGTTAATTCACCCGAAGATCTGAAAAAAAGAATAGAATACATTGAAACCCATTTTGAACAGCCGGCACTGGTGGAAGAATACCTTCCCGGGGATGAATATACCGTTTTGATGCTGGGCAATGGTGTACATCAGGTCTTTTTACCCGGCAAAGTAGTGGTAGATCCTTCCTTGTTTGGTAAATATCCCATTCTGAGAACGGATTTAAGAGGGGTAGGCGTAACAAAAATAAAACCGGTCTCCCAGCAAAAAGAGGGACTTATCGAACTTTGCAGTAAAGCCATGGAAGCATTGAATTGTCTGGATCATGTCAGGGCAGACATGCGTCTTGATGCCCAGGGTAAAATGAAAATTATTGAAGTTAACGGAATACCCGGCTTAAAACCTGTGAAAAGTTGGAGCCCGCAGATATTTTCCCTGAATTATCCTTCCTCGGACGGCCCTTTGGAAGATTATAAAAAACTCATCGACCATATTGTTACATCTGCTCTGGCCCGGTACAATATTGAGTAATGCCATCCATGCTATATACAAAAAAAGGAAAAAAATCAGTGTCTGACACTTCGATTCAGGGAACAGACCCTTTGGGGGGATTTGCCTATCACCTTGATTTTTCTCTTCCATTCATTGCTACTGCCATCCATGCCGGGCATCATGTCAGAAAAGAGCTTCTGCCTTTTATGGCTCTTGATTCTGAAGGGCGAAGATTTGAAGAGGATACAGGTACAAAACTGATGATAAAGGGGCTGGGCAACTCGGTCTGGGCTCTTGAATCAAGGGCTGTATATGATCTTAACCGTTCCAGAGAAATAGCTTTGCCCCTTACACCAGAAAAATTCTGGGGCACCAGGGTGTACAGGACTTTACCAACCCCTGAAATGAATCAAAAAAGTTTAGAAAATTATGATTCTTTTTACAGATTTATGGAAACCTGTATTGCAAGAATTCTGGATCGATTTGGATTCTGTATTGTATATGATATCCATTCCTATAATATTTCACGGCAACAGGAAAAGGGGATTGCATCCCCCCCTGTTTTTAATCTGGGCACAGCCCTTCTGGACAAATCAAAATGGGAAAAGGCCATTGCATTATGGCTGGAACAGCTTGGCACCATATCTTTACCCGGAATAAAAACCAGTGTGGCCCAAAATCATGTATTCCTGGGTAAAGCAGAATTCTGCAGACGTCTTTGCAACCTGGATGACCGCATCCTTGTCCTTCCCACTGAAGTGTCCAAAGTGTATATGGATGAAAAAAAAGGAGATGTTTATCCGGATGTGATACAGGCCGTCAAAAACGGGCTCCAAAATGCAATTTTATCCCATGTTAAGCTCTTGAGCTAAAACGTATTATTCTTCGTATTTTTTTTGTCATTGCGTTTAAGTAATTTTATTTCAGATCCTTAGCCTTACCTTAGTTTCCGGAAAAATACTTAAGCGCTCCTGCATGCAGTTTGATGCCGATTTGGCTCATTTTTTTTATGTCTGGTTTTTTCAAAGCCAGCGCTGGGTGTGCATTGGACAGTCTTTCACTATTTTCAAATATGACCTCAAGGATGGTGTATGCTGTTTCTTCATCAAGATCCACTGACGTAACCATCAGGGTTTGTGTCCCAAAAGTTATGATGTCCTTTGCCTGGGAAGGATAGGTCCCCGACAATAGGGTGAATTTTGAAAAAGCGGGATGTTGATGGACAAATTTTTCAATATCATCGTCATACATAACTGCTATTTTGGCTTTACACAGCCTGAACAATTGTTGTAATGAAGAATCAGGATGCACACCAATATGTATCATGGCATCTATGTCGCCATGACAAAAAGCCATGGTATCTTGGGACTGAGAATCTGAAATTTCCGCCACCTGACTGAAATCATTTTTTGACCACGCCTTGGCCGATAAAATCGTGTCAAAGAAAAGACGCTGA
>JABIYQ010000131.1 GCA_018702715.1 Desulfobacula sp.
CTTTTAGTCGGTTTCATGATTCCTCCCTTTTTTTAGTTAAAAATCCAAATCAAGAATTTCACTCTTTGGATATTTAGACGAAGGGTTAGATAAATTGTTCAAAAGAATTTACTTTTTTTAAATTTGTGATAAGAAAACTATACCATCCAAAAAAAAAATGAACAAATTTTAAGATATCTCGTCTTTTTAGATATCAGCAGTAAAAAATATAGATAAGGGTACTTTTTTTAAACATTTCGTCACATCAAATTTTAAATGGAGATTGATTATGTTCAGAAAATTGCTTGTTATACTTGGCCTTATATCATTCATGCTTATGGCAGGATGTGTTGCTGCGACAGACAAAATAGCAAAAATACCTTCCGATACCAAAACCATGAGCATTCACAATGCTACTAAATTTCTTGCTGAAAAGTTAAACCTGTCTCTTAAAGGTAAACATCTGGGCAGATTTGCAGTAGCTGATCTAATAGGTCCGGGTAGCGGAATCACAGAATTAGGAGAACAAATATCAGATGATTTGAGTGTACAGCTTTTCCAATCAAATAATTTCAGTGATTATGTAGAAAGGAAACAATTCAAGCAGTTGCTTTCAACCATCATTTCAGAAAAAGACGTACCCTACTTTGACCAGAGTACGGTTTCAACGCATGGAAAATCCATGGGGCTTAAGGATATGGCAATCGGAGAAATCAGAGATCTTGGAAGCTATTATTATGTGATTGTAAAAATTGTTAATATTGAATCCACAAAAGTCCTGGCCATGGGGGATGTTAACATATCAAGGACCGCCTCCACCCAAACTCTCGTAGAAAGAAAACAGATATCAACATTAACTGTCAGTGTGCGCCCGCCTGTACAGGGGACTGTCCTGGCTGATGGACAGCAGCATCCGTTAAGGAACGGAGCTGCCGTTATAAAAGGTGTTCCGTATGGCGATTGTTCCATCGTTATTCAACCCTCCTCCGGGTATCAAACTATCAGTAAAAATATTGTAATCAAATCCCCCTTGGAAACGTATGCATTCAGTCTCAAAAAACAAAAATATGATGTCTCCTTTACCATTATCCCGCCTGATGCAACGCTTGTGATTGATGGAGAAAAAATTGTACTTAATGAAAATGGTTATGCAAGAATCAGTAATATTTCTGCAGGGAAGCATTCCCTCCTTATCACCTCGGATAAAAAAGGCTATAAAAAAAACATCTCACAAATATTTGATCCGGCAATAAATGAAATTTTTCAGTTTAATCTTCCAACAACAGATCCCATCTATAAGTTCAATGACACACTTTTTCAAAAAGTACAAAAAATGAAAGAAAAACAGGATTTCAATGTTAAGATCTGGACAAATAAGAAGGAGTTTAAACCTGGAGATAAAATTTCATTTTTCTTTAATTCTGAAAAAGACTGCTATTTAAATATTGTTGATGTTGGTCCCAGTGGTAACATTACCCTGCTTTTTCCAAATCGATATCATCAAAGTTCACGAATTGATGGAGGAAAAACCTATAAAATCCCTGATGAAAGCTCTGACAGGTTTGAATTTATGGTTGAACCTCCAGCCGGAACAGATCGTGTTTATGCTATTGCCAGTACCAGGCCCTTGAATATTTTTGATACAAACTTTAAAGATGTTGAATATAAAGCAATAACCCGTGGACTGACAAGGGATATCACAATAGTGAAAGCTGGCCATGCCATGAGCAATGTAAAACTGACTGCGGCATCCACCTGTATTATTAATGTGATAGAATAAAAACCTGTAACCTTATAGAAAAATTTAAGGAACAAACCATGAAAACAATGAGATACATGTTTTATAAAATCACAGTTCTATCCTTGGCATTTGTAATCATTGCTGTTTCAACCTCCCGTGCTGACATACAAATTATTACCACTGCAGAAGGCATTGCCGAAATAAAGGGAGGAAACATAGCAGGTGCTAAAGAAAATGCAAAAAAGGATGCGCTCCGACAGGCTCTTGAACAGGGCGTTGGCATGCTCATGGATGCTGAAAGTA
>JABIYQ010000534.1 GCA_018702715.1 Desulfobacula sp.
GTACCAGGATTTCAGTCAGTTTTTTGTAATCACCGGGCAAATACTCAGAATCACATTTACAAATCCGCTGTCCATAGGTATAGGACTCACCTTCTTTTTCCTCGCCCGTCATGAGATAGGGCAGATAATCATCCAGGTAACCTTCTTCCACTGGATCGGGAAATCCCAGTGCCGGGTTAACCTTTGGCAGCAGGGGAAGGCTTTGCGGATGTGTGATATGGATCGTTATAAAATCAAATTCAAGTCTTTTCTGGCCTTCAAAAGACCCGCGGCTAATGGTAAAGGCTCTGCCCGCTTCAACACACCGGTAAAGGGTTTGAAACCAGGCATCTGAAAGGCTTGTGGCTTTTATGAACAGCGGTTGTAACATTGAGTGCTCCTTGTTTGATTTTATCCAATTATTTAAGTTTAAAATATATACTTAAATCCTAATTGTGACAACCCTAATTTGACCATCATCCATGGCCGTCCCATGTAAATAATATTTGATTCTTATCCTCTGCAGGGATTAAATTTTTTGGAACAACAAATAATTCAAGTCAATTTGCCATCATGATTTTCTGGTTCATCTGTCATGAATATAAAAAAATATATATTTAAAAAAATTTCATTTTATTATTTTTTATTGTTACTTATAGGTATTATTAGTTAGTATTTATCTTTATTTAAATTTTATTAAAATATTTATTGACAAATAATTACCATTTTTATAATCAAACCAACACTATTAATTATTTCGCATGAACTTTGATTTGGATCAATTGACAATTGCTGATTAAAAAATGAGGACTTTCATGAAATTTAAATATTTTTTTACCCATCTGCTCACAGGCCTTTTGTTTCTTTTATTAACAAATTATTCCGCCATTGCTCAAACCGGCTGCAAGGCCACCTATGGGGCCACCCAAAAGACCTTCCGGCTGGCAACGGGAAGCCCTGGTGAACTGGGACTCTTAAAAGAACTGGCCACGGCTTTTAATGAACGGCAGGGTACAACCCTGTGCTGGGTAAAGGCTGGATCCGGCAAGTCTCTCAAGCTGCTGAAAGAAAAACAGGTCGATGTGATCATGGTGCATGCACCGGCTGCAGAAAAAAAAGCTGTTAAGGACGGATGGGCCATTAAGCGTTCTTTAATCGGATCCAATGAATTTTATATTGTTGGCCCGAAAAACGATCCTGCCCAAATTTCATCTGCCGCCTCTGCTGCCGACGCATATGCAAGGATTGCAGAGGCAAAGGCCGGGTTTCTGTCCAGAGGAGACAACTCAGGGACAAACAAGAAGGAACTGGGCATATGGAAAACTGCGGGAATCACCCCGACAGGGGATTGGTACCTCGTCACAAAGGATTTTATGATGGCCACTCTTAAAAAGGCCAATAAAGTAAAGGGGTATTTTATGACAGACTCTTCTACCTGGGTAGCCGGGAAAAAGGGTCTTGACAACCTTGTGGTTCTCTTCAGGGGTGATCCTGTTTTGATCAATACATATCATGGTCTTTGCCAGCCTGAAGGCGCGACAAACGGGCAAACATATGCCTCTCAATTTATCGATTTTTTAAATTCCAGTCCCGGTCAAAAAATTATCAGCGACTATGGAAAGAGCCTGTATGGTCAGGGTATGTATAATGATGCAGCATACGCAAAACAATATGACCACTGAAATAATTTGTTTTAATGGATAATGACAGGAATTTGTTTTCCTTAAACAAAACCCCATCTCCTTGGCAAGCATTATCCAGCAGCCTGTTCTTTCCCGACCCTGAAAGAACAGGCTGCACTCTTTTTAAAACGATTTGATTTTAGAATACTTTTAAAAAACAACCCTCCTCAAGCCCGCCTTCAAATACTGTTATCAAAAACTTCAATTAGAATTCAATTTTAAGGACAGCTGATGAAATAAGTTGAGCAGAAATAGTGCAGATTTTTGTTCCATCTGTAAGGCGCATCAGATGGAACAAAAGCCAAGCAATTTCGCTTAAATTATAAAATTTGCGGTCCTAAGTATTGACAAAGAATAAAATTCGACTTAACATATGAACAATTGTTCAAATGAGGAGATATACAAATGGATATATGCGCAGAAAAATGTATTAACGAAAAACGTGTCAAGGAGACGGCCAAGACCATCCCCACAAAGGAAACCATCGAGCAGATGGTGGATATATTCAAGGCATTAGGTGATCCTACCCGGCTTACAATCGTTCTTGCACTCTTAAAGCAGGAGCATTGTGTCTGTGACATTGCCGTTCTTTGCAATCAAACCGATTCTGCTATCTCCCACCAGTTGAGAATATTAAGGACAATGAAAATTGTAAAAAACAAGAGAAAAGGTAAGAGCATCTACTACTCTATTGATGATGACCATGTGGTCTCTTTGATCAACATGAGCCTTGACCACGTCCAACACTGAAATTAAAGGTATTATTTACCATGTCTATCA
>JABIYQ010000477.1 GCA_018702715.1 Desulfobacula sp.
AACTCTTTTAACTGTCGGCTGTGCATTCCGGCATTATTGAATATATCTTTTTCCTTGAGCCTTTTTTCCTGAATCTTTCTCGCCTTTTTTACTCTTTTTCTTATTTGCAAAGAAACCTCACCTCTTTTTTTAAGTGCGAGGTCTTTATATTCAACCCTGGGGACTTCGATCTGAATATCAATTCTGTCCAAAAGCGGCCCTGAAATCTTTGATCTGTATTTTTGAATCTGGTTGTGAGTGCAACTGCACTTTCCCATGGGATCAGACAAATATCCGCAGGAGCACGGGTTCATGGCCGCCACCAGCATAAATTGTGCCGGAAAAACGGTTTTCATGCTGGCCCTTGCAATATAAATTTTCCCATCTTCAAGGGGTTGCCTTAATACCTCCAATACATTTTTTTTAAATTCCGGTAACTCATCCAGAAAAAGAACTCCATTGTGGGCCAAACTGATTTCTCCGGGAGCAGGTTTTGATCCACCCCCCACAAGACCTGCCGCTGAAATAGTATGATGGGGAGATCGGAATGGTCTTATTGAACTATTTACCATTTTATCTTCAGTTAATCCCAGAACTGAATAAATCCTCATGACTTCAATAGTTTCTTCAAAGGTCAGCTCCGGCAGGATGGTTGGAAGCCGTTTTGCCAGCATGCTTTTCCCAGATCCCGGCGGGCCTGTCATTAGAACGCTGTGAAACCCTGCCGCAGATATTTCCAGAGCTCTTTTAGCATGGTGCTGGCCACCCACCTCGGAAAAATCCATTTCATATATTTTATCCTTAAACCGTGTTCGAGATTTTTGATCCTTCTGAACCTTTTTAATTTCAACAAAACCTGAAAAAAAATCTACAATTTGTGAAAGACTTTTTACAGGCAAGACATCAATTCCCTCAACCATTGCTGCTTCATCTGCATTTTCAAAAGGGAGGATAATTCCTTTGTATCCCTTTTCTTTTGCAGCTAAAGCATAGGGAAGGGCTGCTCTAACAGGCTTTATCTTTCCATCAAGGGAAAGCTCCCCAAAAATAAGATAGGTATTTATCTTATCGGTGGGAATGACTCCAGATGCGGCTAAAATACCTATGGCAACAGGCAAATCAAAACCTGTCCCTTCCTTTTTAACATCGGCAGGAGCAAGATTGACCACAATTCTTTCCATGGGGAAGGTATACCCGGAATTTTTTATGGCAATTTTAACCCGGTCTTTGCTTTCTTTTACGGAGACTTCGGGCAACCCTACAATGTTAAAAACAGGTAATCCATAGGAAATATCAACCTCAACATCAATAATAAATCCATCAATTCCTACCACTGAACAAGAGTTTACTTTTGCAAGCAAGTCAGCTCCTTTTTAAATTGTTTAATTCTGATGGTATTATAATACTTTACACTATTTTATTTTATTTTTCTCTATCAAAACAATCAGACCCAAAGAAATTTTTCATTTGCTTTGCTTTGTCTTTTAAAATCAGATATATATAGCAAACTAAATTAATAAGCATATAATGAATTATAATATATAAAGTTTATGACCAAATATTTTTTACAAAGAACACTCTCACAAACCGTTTCTGTTTCAGGGACCGGGGTTCATTCCGGTAAAGAGACGCATTTGACAATAAAACCTGCTCCGGAAAATCATGGTATAAAATTTCGACGGGTTGATCTGCCCGGCACACAGGATATCCAAGCACTTTTCAAGCTGGTTGTAGACACTAGCCTTGCAACGGTTCTGGGGAACAATGGAGCCATTGTTTCAACTATTGAACATCTAATGGCAAGTTTTGCCGGCCTTGGAATTGATAATGCCTTAGTGGAGGTTGATGATCATGAAATCCCCATTATGGATGGCAGTGCCAAAGTTTTCACACAACTTTTTGAGAATATCGGTATTGTCAAACAAGCTGCTCCAAAACATTTTTTGATTATTAAAAAACCGATTAAAGTTATAGATAATGACAAATCGGTTATTGCCTATCCAGAACCAAGTTTCAAAATAACCTGCCAAATTGATTTTCAACATCCTTTAATAGGAAAGCAGGAAATCTCCTTTGACAGGGCAAAAAACAATTTTGAAAAAGAAATCAGTCGTGCCAGGACATTCGGATTTATCAAGGATCTGGAACTTTTAAAAAAATTCAGCCTTGGTAAGGGTGGAAGCCTTGACAATGCCATCATTATTGATAAAGATAAGATTTTAAATGAGGAAGGGTTAAGATATCCTGATGAATTTGTACGGCATAAACTGTTAGACAGTCTTGGAGATTTTTCCCTCCTTGGCATGCCGATTCAGGGACATATCATTACCCACAAATCAGGACACACCCTGAATCATTTATTCATTGAAACTTTTTTAAATAACAAAGATGCCTGGGAAACCGGGCCGGCAAAAATGGAATAATATTTTTATATAATGATACCTTCTTTTTTACATAAAAAGATGATTACACTTGTTTTGGCAGCTATTTTACTTTTCTGCTTTTTTTATCCTTTAATGGCCTTTGCTGAAGAAACTGCTTCAATAGAAAATATCAAACTTGCGAACACACGAGATGATCTTTTAACATATTTTGATATAAAGCAGGCATTTACTGAAAAAATAAACCAGGCTGTACTTAATGGTGTTTCAACTACTTTTTCATTTTACATTACTTTATATAAAACCGATGGTTCCTGGTTTGACAAAAAAATATCTGATATTCAAATTAAATCCACTTTAAAGTATAACTCATTAAAAAAAGAATTCTCTGTTTTAAAAACATGGAAGGATGAAAAAGCAATTGTCACACAGTCCTTTGAGGAAGCAAAGTCTTTGATGACTGAAATTGACAATTTAAAAATTATACCTTTGAACCAACTTGTAAAAGGGGACAAATACCAGCTTAGGATCAAGGCTAAGCTTGATAAAGTCACATTACCCTTATCACTCCACACTGTTTTCTTTTTTGTCTCTTTTTGGGATTTTGAAACAAATTGGTATTTAATCAACTTTACCTATTAGTACTCAAAATGTCTTAATCTTGCCTTAAATTAAAAAATATGGCTGAATCAAAACAAATAATAGACGAACAGGCCAGAAAAAAAAAAGAAGGCATTTTAATCCTCCTTATCCTGATCGCGGTGGGTGCCCTGACATTTATTGAAACCCGCATCACCAATTTTGGCAGTGATTTCCCCTTATCCAGCACGGTTGTAATGTTTATCCTGATAAACACGAATTTATTGCTGCTGCTGGCTTTGCTTTTATTAGTATTTAGAAATCTTGCAAAACTCTACTATGAAAAAAAGAATAATATTTTAGGATCTAAACTCAAAACCAGATTGGTTGCGGCCTTTATTGTACTTGCTCTTTTGCCGACAACTGTTCTCTTCTTTTTTTCCATTCAGTTTATTTCAACCAGTGTTGCCTTTTGGTTTAATGCACCGGTTGAGCAAACCCTGGACAGCTCATTGGCTGTTGGCCAAAAACTTTATGAATATATTGAAGAAACAAATGAATTCTATGCCAAAAGAGCCACATTTCAAATAGACTCCAGAAAACTTTTAGACAAAAACAATGAAAAAAAACTGACCCGTCATTCCCAGGTCATTCAACGCGCATTTAACCGGCATGCTGTTGAAATTTACACTTCTGATGGCAAACGTGTCAGCCTGTCTCTGGCAAATGAACTGGGAAACCTTCATTTCGGTCTTTTAACCAGTAATGAGTTGACCGGTATCCCTGAAGGCCGGTACACCCACACTATCTCCCAGAATATCAAAGAAGGAGAATTTATAAGAACCATTGCTGCCATACCTTTTGGTACTGATCCGAAAAAAGCGAAGGCATTCATTGTTATCACCACTTTGATATCACCGGAACTGTCTCAAAACCTGCAAGCTATTTTAAAAGGTATTGAAGAATATCACCAACTCAAGCTGGCTAAAAAACCAGCTCAGATATCCTATTATATTGCTCTTTCAATT
Organism: Desulfobacula sp.; assembly: GCA_018702715.1. GTDB lineage: Bacteria > Desulfobacterota > Desulfobacteria > Desulfobacterales > Desulfobacteraceae > Desulfobacula. The sequence goes on from JABIYQ010000477.1 coordinate 3,968, forward strand.
GTTGCACTTCTGGTTGTTTTCTGTGCTATCTGGTTCGGGTTTCAGCTTGCAAAATCAATCACCATCCCCATAATGAAATTTGCTGAGGGAACACAAAGGGTTACTGATGGAGATTTAAATTATCAGATCGATTTTGAGACGGATGATGAAATCGGGACCCTTATTAAATCCTTTAATTTAATGACCAGAGAACTTGCCACAGGAAGGGAACAGATTGCTCTTTCCGGTAATATGCTAAAAAACCAGAATGCCGAACTTAGAAAAAGCCGTCAATACATTGAAATTGTTTTAAAAAATATTTCTGCCGGGGTGATTTCCATTGATAATAATGGAACCATTACAACCATTAATAAAGCCGTTGAATCCATGCTGGGTATTGACGGCCGTGATATTTTAAACCAAAATTTCAAAACTGTTTTGAAAAATGATTATTTACAGATTGCCAATAAAATTTATGACCAGGTGATCCAGGGACAGGGGACGATTGAGATACCTCTTGCCGCAACTATTTCAGGAGTACCCAAGCACTTTTCTTTAAACCTTAACACATTAAAAGATGACAAGGATCAAGATGTAGGTGCTGTGCTTGTTTTTGATGATGTTACCGAACTTGAAAAGGCCCAGCGAGTGGCTGCATGGAGAGAAGTTGCCAGGAGAATTGCCCATGAGGTGAAAAATCCCTTAACACCGATAAAATTGTCGGCTCAACGGTTAAAGCGCAAATATGGTAAACAAATAAACGATGAAATTTTCACAAATTGTGCCGACACCATAGTGGAACATGTGGACTTGATCAGAAATCTTGTTAACCAGTTTGCCGCTTTTGCAAAATTCCCGGATGCAAACGTTGCCAAATGCAGGATTGAAAATGTGGTTCTTGAAACAATTGCACTTTATAGGGAAGGTCTTGAAAAAGTGGATATCAGATCCCAGTTTGCCCAAAATATTCCTGTACTTAAACTTGATCATCAGCATATGAAACAGGCATTTATCAACCTGGTGGACAATGCTGTCTATGCGGTAAATAAAGAGGGGATAATTCTGATTGATGTTTCTTTTGATGAAATTTTAAAAATTGTAAGGATCGAAATTGCTGATAATGGTAAAGGAATCTCAGATAAGGAAAAAACCAGGTTGTTTGAACCTTATTTCTCTACAAAAAAATCAGGTATGGGACTGGGGCTTGCTATTGTCAACTCTATTATTTCTGATCATAATGGTGTAATAAGGGTTCAGGATAATAAGCCCAAAGGCGCAAAATTTATTATTGAACTTCCGGCTTGATAATTAACATATTACAGGAGAAAAAGGATGTATCCTGCTGTTTTGATTGTTGATGATGAGACAACTATAATAGAGTCCCTTGAAGGAATTCTTTCCGACGATGGATTTGAAGTAATCCATGCCTTTAATGGGTATGAGGCATTAAAAAAAATTGAAACCCAATCCCCGGATATTGTATTGCTTGATATATGGATGCCGGGAATGGACGGTATTGAAACCTTAAAAGAAATTAAAAAAATAGCCCCAAGTCTTCCTGTTGTTATGATTACAGGCCACGGGACCATCGAATCTGCGGTAGATGCCACAAAATCAGGTGCTTATGATTTCCTTGAGAAGCCATTGTCCATTGATAAGGTCATGGTCACGATCAATAATGCTCTGAACTTTAGAAAAATTGAAGAAGAAAATATTTATCTACGGAAAAAAAGTATCGAAAAAAACTCTATTACGGGAAACAGTCCTGCCGTCCGGAAGCTGTATGGAGAAATAATGAGCGCTGCACCCTCTATTGCTTCTATACTGATTACCGGAGAAAATGGTACTGGAAAAGAAATGGTTGCAAGGACCCTTCATCAATTGAGCTCAAGGCCTGAACAGCCCTTTATCATTATCAATTGTGCAGCCATTCCGGATGAAAATCTCGACAGTGAACTCTTTGGCCATGAAAAGGGGGCCTTTGAAGAGGCGACATCCAAAAACAAAGGTAAATTTGAACTTGCCGCGGGGGGAACACTTTTCCTTGATGAAATCGGGGATATGAATATAAATACCCAGGCAAAAATCTTAAGAGCTCTCGAATCAAAGACATTTCAGAGAATCGGTGGGGGAAGAACCCTTCACATGGATTTCCGCCTTATCTCTTCATCAAATAAAAATCTTGAAAAAGAAATCGAAGCCGGTAATTTTCGGAAAGACCTTTATTTCAGGCTTAATGTGATACCTATTCTGGTTCCTCCTTTAAGGGATAGAAAAGAAGACATCCCTTTGCTCGTTGATACATTTCTCGAAAAATTATCCAAACAGTCTTCAGAAAAGAAAAAATCCATATCTGAAAACGCCTTAAACCTTCTTGTTGATTACGAATGGCAGGGTAATGTCAGAGAATTGAGAAACCTTTTGGAACGGCTTTCAATAATGGTTGAAAAGGATCATATTGATATGGGGGATATTCCTTTACCCTATAACCCGGTATGCACACCCGTTGAATTGATTGAAAAAGAACTCTTTCTTTGTGAAGAGGATCTCAATCAGGCAAAAAAAAGGTTTGAAAAAGAATTTATAAAGAATAAACTAAATCTTGAAGGCGGCGATTTGGTATCTGCGGCTAAAAAACTTGGGACATCTGTAAAATATATAAAAAAAATAATTCGTAATTTTCATGAGAGTAATTAGCGGCCTTTGCAAAGGCAGAAAACTCGTCAAACTCCAGGGTCGACAAATCCGCCCCACATCTGATCGAACCCGGGAGGCTATTTTTAACATACTGGGCCAAAAGGTAAAAAAGGCAAAAGTGCTTGACCTTTTTGCCGGGACCGGTGCCTTGGGCATAGAAGCATTAAGCCGGGGAGCATGCCATGCAACCTTTATCGATCTATCCTGTGATATAATTCATCAGAATATAGAACTTTGCCATTTTGAAAAAAAGGCTAGGGTTATTAATTATGATATTGTTAAAAAATGCCTTTCTGAAATCCTCAATGAACATCGGTTTGACCTTGTGTTCATTGATCCTCCATATGGTAGGGGATATATTGAAGTTGCCCTTCAAAAAAAATCATTTACTGATCTTTTGAATAAAGATTGTATCATTATTGCCGAACAATCCTGTAAAGAAAATCTTCAAATCAAAATTTCCGCCCTTGACATTTACAGACAAAAAAAATACTCAAAAACAAATGTTAACTTTATAAAAAAAAATTAAAAAGGATGGATCAGCAATGTCGCAGAAAAACAGAATAGCAATTTACCCTGGTTCTTTTGATCCCTTAACAAACGGCCATATTGACATTATTGAAAGAGCTTTGGAAATTTTTGACAAAGTTATTGTTGCAGTGTTGAATAATCCTTCCAAAAACGCATTATTTACCATGGAAGAAAGAGTACAAATGATCAAACAGAGCTTTAACGGTAAGAACAGCATTCTGGTAGATTCATTTGGCGGACTTCTTGTGGATTATGCAAAAATGAAAGATGCAGTAGCCATTATCAGAGGAATGAGAGCCCTTTCAGATTTTGAAAGTGAATTCCAGATGGCATTGATGAACAGAAAACTAAATAAAGATGTGCAGTCTGTTTTTTTGATGACCGGATTTAGATGGATATTTACCAGTTCATCCATTATCAAGGAAGCAGCACAGTTTGGCGGAGATATCAGTGATATGGTTCCAAAACCCGTCTTGGTAAAAATGCTGGAAAAATTTCCTAAACAATAAGGAATACGAATACTTCTATTCACTGGAAATGCCGACAAGATCCATCAACCGTATTTAAAAAGGTTTGAGTTAAAAGCATGGAAAAATTTTGAATTATAAGGACAATCGTCCTCACAAGCTCGAACCCAACTCTTTTTACCGCTATATTATTGTGGGCCTTGCATTCTTCGTGATGATGATTGCCTGGGGAGTTAACTACAGCTTCGGTGTTTTTTTTACCCCGCTTTTGGACGAATTCGGATGGACCAGGGCAATGACATCCGGGGCGTTTTCTCTTGGCATTTTTCTTGAAGGTTTTTGCGGAATATTTATGGGCCGTATCTGTGATAGATTAGGCCCCAGGTTGGTTGTATCCATTTGCGGAATAATGCTGGGTGCAGGATATATGTTGATGTCTCAAGTTTCGTTAGTCTGGCATCTTTATCTTTTTTACGGCGTAGTGGTCGGTATTGGACTCAGTGGTACTTATGTTCCGATTATTTCCACGGTCTCGAAATGGTTTAACAAAAGAAGAGGCCTTATGACCGGAATCGTTTCAAGTGGTATGGGGGCTGGCACACTGCTTATGACTCCCCTTGCCGGCTGGTTGATTTCCTTTAAAGGGTGGCGCTTTTCCTATATGGTGGTCGGTATGTCAGCATTGATTATTATGTTCGGATCAGCTCGTTTTATGCGAATGCCCAGAGGTGAGTATGCGGACAAACAACTTATGTCTGCCATAAGCCCTGCAAAGACTCAAACGATTCAAAATAACCTGCCGGTTGATCTCTATGCGGCCATGAAAACGATTTCTTTCTGGTTGGTCTGCACTGTTTTCTTATGCTGGGGAATGGTCACCTTTGCTATCCTTGTTCACATTATTCCCTTTGCCATTGAGGCTGAATTTTCAAGGATAGAGGCAATCAATATTCTGACAATATTTGGGGGAAGCGTATTTTTTGCTAAAATCATTGCCGGTATTTCAACGGATCGATTGGGCAGTAGACCTGTTCTGGCAATTGGCCTAGGAATGATGACAATAGGCCTTGTCCTGATTCTGACAATAAATGAGCTTTGGGTGTTTTATTTGTTTGCTGTTCTTTTTGCCTTTGGTTACGGAAGCGGTTCTGTGATTATGCCAAACATTGTTGCAGAGATGTTCGGACTTAGTTTCCACGGGATTCTTTTGGGAATTGTCAACTTTTGTGCCTGTATCGGATGTGCCATAGGGCCGGTTGCAGCCGGATGGCTTTTTGACACAACCGGCAACTATAATACAGCTTTTATGACCATCACCTTTCTTAGTTTGACTACTTTGGTAATGGTGCTGTCTATTGGAAGACACAAACAAGATAAGGCCCTAGCCGTTTCAAATTAACACTGAAATATCGGCAGTCATTGATTCATTTGACAAAGAGATCCATACCCTCATCTGTTTTGATTTTCCCATCATGCAACCATTAGGATTTTCTTTAACAAAAGTCCAAGTTCTATCCTTCAATAAAAAGGTTCAAGGACTCAATCTGCTTTTTATCATCAATCTCCATAACCGTGATTATATCCTTGTGCATCCTTTTTTTCAGTTCGCCAAAAATCCCTCTTTTTTTCATAAATGTTTTGGCAAATGCTAAGGCATCCTCGATAAGTTCTTCCTTGTTAACGCTTGCTTTAACTATCACATGGCTGTCAGCAAGTTCCTGGGCACCCAGACGCTTTCCAGAAAGAATCATTTCATTAAATTTATATTCAGGAATGGCTTTTCTGACAAAGGCAATCATACCGGGAAGAAATGGTATGCTGATATCCACTTCCGGGAAACAAAAGAACCCCTTGTCTTTTTTCATAAATCTGAAATCACAGGTACAGGCAAGCATGGCACCATTTCCAAAGGCGTGGCCGTTAATGGCGGCGATTACCGGGACAGGCATAAATAAGATTCTTTTAAAAATTGTGTTCATGCCATACATAAATGCTTTTATGCTGTCAAAATCCTGTTCATTCATTTTTCGGCCCAGCCATTCAACATCAATCCCCTGGGAAAAATTTTTTTCATCTGTGGAGGTTAAAACAATTGAATAAATCTCTTTATTTTCAAGTATTTCATCAAAGCACTTATTCATTTGTCTCACAAACTCAAGATTCTGCTTGTTTGGACCATTGCACATATTGATGATTGCCACTGATTCATTTTTTTCCCATTCAATAATTGCCATACACCACTCCTTACAAAATAGTATCCATTCTTTTAAGTAAACAGGGTTATTAGTAAATTAAATATGCGAATAATTCAAGTTAAAACCAATTTTCAAGACGGATTTCAAAAGAGAATCTGATTGACAAGCCTTTCGTTTTCTGACAAGCTTTGTTGCGGTAAAAATAGCAAATTTTGGGCTGTAATATATTAAGGATCGGAAACACCCAATGATTATTGGAATTGATGTAGGCGGCACACACACGGATGCTGTTCTTTTAAGCAGCGACGGCATTAAGAAAAAGGTTAAAGTACCCACAGACTCTGCAGATCTTTTCAATACGATTCTCTCAGGCTTTACCCAACTTTTGGATAATATCGATCCAAAAAATATTAAACGGATTGTCATCTCAACAACATTGACAACTAATGCTATTGTTCAGCAAAACATGAATCCGGTTGGAATGATTATCTCAGCAGGGCCTGGGATTGATCCCAGTGCTTTTAACACGGGGGAACACTATTATTGTGTAGCCGGCTCAATCAATCACAGGGGAAGAGAAAAGGCTCCAGTTAACAAAATGGAGATTGAAGATATTGCTAAAAAAATGAAAAAGGCTGGCATTGAATATGTTGGCGTTGTCAGTAAATTCTGTGTTCGAAATCCCAGCCATGAAATTCTTATTAGACGTATTTTAAATAAATATTTTAAAAAAGTATTTTTGGGCCATCATGTGTCAGGGAATCTTAATTTCCCCAGAAGAATTGCCACAACCCATTTAAATGCTGCTGTATTTTCCCTTCATAAATCATTTTTTGAGGCGGTAAAACTTTCCCTTGAACAAAAGGGCCTTATGGTTCCCATTCAAATCCTTAAAGCAGACGGGGGTACCATGTCCCTTGAGTCTTCCATGGCTTTTCCAGGTCAAACCGTTTTGTCCGGGCCTGCTGCCAGTATTATGGGAGCCATTCCCTATGCCACTGAAAAACAGGATACCATTGTGCTGGATATCGGCGGTACAACAACGGATATTGCCTTTCTGGTGGACAAAGCACCATTATTGGAGCCCTTGGGCATCCAAAGGGGTCGGTATAAAAGCTTGATCCGATCTTTGCAAACTGATTCAAAAGGAATTGGCGGAGACAGTATAGTCAGGATCAAAGAGAATGAACTGATCATCGGCCCTGAACGTTTGGGGCCTGCTATGGCTTTTGGCGGGCCTGAACCGACTCCAACAGACGCCCTGTTTGTACTTGGACTGATTAAGGATGGAGATCAAGAAAATGCCCAAAAAGGAATTCACAAAATTGCCATGGAACTTGGCCTGACGGATAGTGAGACAGCTGATCAAATATTCAAAAAATGCATCTCTATAATTTTGAAAAAAACCTTTGAAATGATTGACAAACTTAATTCCAAACCTGTTTATACTGTCCATGAATTTCTTGAAGGATATAAAATCAGCCCGAGAAAAATACTGGTGCTCGGGGGACCTGCTCCATATTTTGCCAAAAAGATTGAAGAACTTTATCATATCAAAACCATTGCAGTGCCTGAATCTTCGGTTGCTAATGCCATTGGAGCGGCTCTTGCAAGAACCACATGTGAAGTTTCTTTAAATGCCGATACAGAACAGGGTATTGTAACTGCCCATGAAGAAGGATTTGCAGAACCCATTTCCAAAACATTTTCCGAAGATGATTTAATTGAGACCGCACACACGCTTTTAAAAGAAAAAGCAATTAATTTTGGTGCAGATCCGGACAATATAGGTGAGGTGGAAGTGGTTGAATTTCAAAAATTTAATATTGTACGAAATTTTTCGCCCAGGGGTAAGATATTCAGGACAAAAATGCAGCTAAAACCTGGTATGATCAAAGGTTTTGAAAAGATTTTGCAATAAATTAAAGAGGTATAAATGTTAAAGGCACACCATAAAACAGGTCTTGTATTTTTCCCTGCGTTTGACTGGGCCATTGATCCGACTCATCCTGAAAGAGAAGAACGACTCCTGTATACTCAGGACCAGGTTACAGAGGAAGGCATTTTTGATATCAATGGGATAATTGAGTACAAACCAGATATTGTTACCTACCAGGATATCCAGCGGGCCCATTTTTGTGTGCCCAATGAAAAAAATATTACCACCCAGTCCCATCTAATCAGTGCCGGCGGTGCCAAAGCCATTGCAGATGCTGTTTTAAATAAAGAGGTAAAAAATGGATTCGCACTGGTTCGTCCTCCCGGGCATCATTCCATGAGGGTTTCCCATGGCGGCCGTGGCTTTTGTCACATTAATATTGAAGCCATCATGGTGGAACATATCAGATCCCAGTATGGTATTAAAAAAATTGCGATTATTGATACGGATTGTCATCATGGGGATGGTACCAATGATATTTTCTGGCATGATCCTGATATTTTGTTCATTTCCCTTCACCAGGATGGAAGAACCATGTATCCCGGTACAGGTTTTCCAGAAGAATTAGGCGGCCCTAATGCCAAAGGCTCAAACCTGAACATACCGCTACCACCCGGTACATCCACGGAAGGCTATCTTTATGTTATTAGAAATTGCGTTTTGCCTGTTATAGAAGAATTCAAACCCGATCTTATTGTCAACTCTGCCGGACAGGATAACCATTATACAGATCCATTAACCAATATGAATTTTTCAGCCCAGGGATATGCAAAACTGACCACTCTTCTTAAACCTGACATTGCTGTTCTTGAAGGTGGATATTCCATTGAAGGTGCGCTTCCCTACGTAAATTTGGGTATTATCCTCGCCCTGGCAGGTCTTGATTACTCTGGAGTTGTTGAACCGGATTTTAATTCTGAACGCCTGAAACAATCGGTTAGTATTACGGATAAAATTAAAAAAACCACTGACATTGTTAATTCTTATTGGCATCAAAGAAACGAGCTGAGACAAAAAGCAGGCACGCCTGGAGATCTTGCTGTAAGACACCGGGAAGTATTTTATGATACAGATAATATTTTTGAACAGCAAAAAGAAAAAGTGCGAATCTGCCGGGATTGTGGCGGCTGTTTTGAAATAGATTCCACGGCCAGGCCGGGGCAACATATTCTTGCTGTGCATATCCCAATCAATGCCTGTAAAGCCTGTATTGAAACCGGGTATAAATTTTTTGACCAGGCTGAAAAGAATAAATTTAATAATATCTTTTTACAGGACAGAACAAAAAATATCTATGAAATAAAGTGACACTGGATTCAAAAAACGTTTCACATCTTGAAAAAAGATCCCTTGTGATTCAAGCCATAAGGGATTTTTTTACCGACAATCTTTATCTTGAAGTAGAGACGCCAATTGTCTGTCCTAATATTATTCCAGAATCTCAAATTGATCCTGTAACATCTGAAGACCGATATTTACAGGCTTCTCCTGAACTTTGCATGAAACGGCTCCTGGCAAAAGGGTTCAATAAAATTTTTCAAATCTGCAAGTGTTTCAGAAGAAATGAAAGAGGGTTGCATCACCTGTCAGAATTAACGATGCTTGAATGGTATGCTAAAAATGATACTTATCTTGATTTAATGGATCAATGCCAGCGGTTAATCAAATTTATAGCAACACGACTCAATCTTGATAACAAGATCAAATATCAAGATAAACTCATCAATTTAAATCAACCTTGGCAAAAACTTACCGTTCAGCAGGCCTTTGTCCTATACGCAGACAGATCTTTAAATGATGCGCTGTTTGAAGGCAGTTTTGATGAAATCATCAGTTTCCAGATAGAGCCCCGTCTTGGAAATACAACCCCTTGTTTTCTATATGATTATCCGGCAAGCCTTGCGTCCCTGGCGAAGCTTTTACCGGGCAATCCTGAGGTTGCCCAGAGATTTGAGTTTTATATGGCCGGTATTGAGCTTGCCAATGGATTTACCGAACTGACTGATCCTGTTGAGCAAAGATCACGATTTGAAATAGAAAACAAGATCCGTCGATCTCAAAAAAAAACAATCTCCCCCCTACCGGAAAAATTTTTAACTGATCTTGAAAAAATGCCAGATGCTGCTGGGATTGCCCTGGGAATTGATCGGCTTGCCATGATTTTCTGTAATGCGAGCTCTATTGATGATGTGGTGGCATTTACACCGGAAAGCCTGTAATTGTCCTTATCATTTTTGAAATTCTTTGTTCACAAAAAAAGACATAATAATACACCCGATAATAAAAAACACCAAAGGAAATAATAATTGGCTTCCCATCTGAGGAATTTCATTTATATTGGTATAAATCCGCATATCCCTGACAATACTTATCACTCCATCTTTTTTTATATATTGCTGCGCCATGATAATGCTTTTTTTAAACGGCCACAATGCATATAAAGATCCAACCATCAATCCCATCAGGAATGCCATTGTGGCATTATAATATCTTTTTAAAACAGCAGTGATAAGTCTTGAAAATAAAAGGCCCCCGAAAATAACACCCATACCGAAACACCCTAAAAAAGCCAGGTTTTCCCAATTCAATGTTTTTAATCCTGATATGGCGGAAATAACTTCAAAATACTCTCCCATAAGGATCAGTACCAATGATCCGCTTATACCGGGAAGAACCATTGCGGAAACTGCAACTGCACCACAAATCAAAGCATACCCATATTCATCATAAGTATATTTTCCTGTGAATAAAAAGGCTGCTGCGTCTTTTTTTTCTTTATCAAAAGCCTGATTTTCCAAATACTTCCCTGCATAAAATTCTGATTTCTTTTTAACTTTTTCGTAAGGATTAACTTCATAAGCCACATAAATCGTACAGATAGCTCCTAAAACAACAAAAAAAAGAAGATAGGCTTTTTTATCTTTCAGCATTTTTACCGGAATAATGATGGATATCAGGATCAAACCGAAAAATAATGCATAGGTAACGCTAAAATGAGAAATGATTAGATACTTCATCAAACTTGAAAGAAAAACAATGGCAACACCGGCACCAACAAGTAATTTAAAAAGAAAAATAAAGTCATTATTTCTTAAAAACTCAACAAAAGTATCTAAAGAGCTTGATTTACCTGATTTAAAAATAAGGCGGATGATACAGGATAAGAAAAATAGAATATTGGCTTTGTTAATATTGTTCAGAATAGAAAAAACACGCTCATAAATTTTAAAAATCAAAAGAAATGTACCGCCGGAAACTCCTGGAATAATATTTGCCGTTCCAAGACAAAACCCCATAAGAAGTTCTTTGATAGACGATGATTGTTCTTTATTCTTTCTCATCGATTTACTTCTAGAACTACTCATTCCATCCATGTTGACCAATCAATTTCACGAATCTACATGCACCAAGGTTTGTTGTATTTATCCTGTCTTCGGTCTTTTCAAGCCGTATCAACTCCTGGGACAAATTATCACCCACGGGCATTACAAGCCTTCCACCGGTTGAAAGCTGTTCAATCAAAGGGCTGGGAATTTTTTGTCCGCCTGCTGTGACTATGATGGCATCAAAAGGACCTTCCTGCTTCCACCCTTGTGTGCCATCTGAATACCGGGTGACGATATTATGGTATTTAAGCTTATCAAAAAGTTTTCGCGTCTGTAAAAAAAGGGTATTATTCCTTTCGATTGTATATACTTTATATACCATCTGGGCCAGGACAGCTGCCTGATATCCTGATCCCGTACCGATCTCAAGCACTCTTTCATGGCCTTTTAGATTCAGACTTTGAGTCATCTCTGCAATTATATAAGGCTGGGAAATCGTCTGGCCCTCTCCAATGGGCAAAGGAAAATCTTCATAGGCGCTGTCAACAAGAGCCTCGCTGACAAATAAATGCCGGGGTACAATAGACATTGCCGATTTAACTAGTGGATCCGTCACTCCCCTTGAAGCGATTTGTTTTTTCACCATTTCACGACGGCGGCTGGAATATTTTTTGAGTTCATTTTTCATGTACACCTTAATACCAGCAACCACTGCACTCGTCAAGAAGATACAGTCCTTTTACATCCTGATATCTTATCTTGATTTTTATCCTTAACATCGCTATTTATATCATCATGAACAGACTTCAACATATCATCAGGGCAATTATCATTTCCTGGATTATTTTTGCATTGGGTGTGATAGGATATATGTTGATTGAAAAATGGAGTTTCCTTGATGCAGTATATATGACTGCCATTACAGTTACTACTGCAGGGTTCATGGAAGTGCATGAATTAAGCTCAGCAGGAAGAATATTTACCAGCATCGTCCTGGTTGCCGGTGTCGGTTATTTCTTTTACATAGCCGGGCTTATCATACAATCCATAGTTGAAGGAGAAATAAAAGCAATTTTGGGGAGGAAAAGATTGGATAAAAAAATCCGCAAATTGAAAAATCATTACATTGTCTGTGGATACGGCCGTATCGGAAGAGTATTGTCTCAACTGATAAAAGAAGAGGCAAATGACATTGTTGTAGTTGAACAAGATAAAAGTCTTGTTGGTGTGTTGGAAAAAGATAAAATGCATTATATTCAGGGAGATTCCTCGGACGAGGAAATTCTTGCCAAAGCCGGCATTGAAAACGCATCTTTTCTTATTGCCGCCCTTGGAACGGATACTGCTAATGTTTTTCTTGTCTTAACTGCAAGGCAATTAAATCCTGATATTTATATTATGGCCCGGGCCAGCAGTCCCAATGTTAAGAAAAAACTGATGATTGCCGGGGCCAATTTTGTTGAATCCCCGTATGATATCGGAGCCATATCCATGGGATTAAAACTGCTTAGACCCAGTGTCAGTAGATTCCTTGCAATTGCGTTATCCAGAAAAAAAGAAGCCATTCAGATGGATGAAATTTTTATGCCGAAAAGTTCCAAATATACTAATGTTGCACTCAAAGATTCCGGGATCAGGCAGGATTTCAATCTAATCATTATATCCATAAAAAAAACCTCCGGAGAAATGCTTTTTAATCCTCATTTTGAAACCTTGCTTGAACCTGAAGATACTATAATTGTTATGGGAAAAACTCCGGACTTAAAGGAATTTGCAAAAGCCATCAACCCTAAGGAAACTTGATCGCAACACCTAAAAACCAGTGATTATATTTTATAAATTATCCGTTTATCCGTAATAATAATATCAACTGTAAATTTCCTTGATTCCATCTGGATCTGATCAACAATCTGCTCCTCATAGGCAATGGATACTTTCCTGCATGTTTCAGGCAGTTTTGTGATAAGCTTATTATAAAAATTATTACCAAAACCTATCCTGCCACCTTTATCATCAAATGCAAGCCCTGGTATAATAGCAATGTCAACATCCTCCAACGATATCTTTTTACATTTTTCAATATCCGGCTCAAGAATATCATTGGCGCTTGTTACAAGATCGTTTTCATAATTA
>JABIYQ010000504.1 GCA_018702715.1 Desulfobacula sp.
CAATACAACAATGCTTAACAGCACGATCAAAAGACGCAACCGATAACTTAAACCCACAACAACCTCCAGTATTGATTCATACAGATTCTTAATAGTTGTTAACAAGCCATTTGTCTCAGAATTTTAAAGGTATTACATCTAGTCTTTTATATTCAGAATTTGAATATTGTATGCAAAAAATTTATGTAACAAGGGCAATAATATCACTTTAAAAATGGTATAGGCAAGTTTTTTTTAAAAAAACCACGGTGCTATGGCAGACCCATGTAAAAAATCTAAGGTTGCCAGGGTAATGTATTATTAAGATTAATTTTTCCCCTCTTCTTTCCTTTTTTATGTGATTAATATGGATCGCCGTCGAATATCACTCTTTTAAGCTAAATCAAGAGTTAGCAATTTTTCTCCAAAGATAATTTCACCTTTAAAATGGGCTGCCATATCGGCGATGGCCTTTTTTCTGGAACCCGGCCCGGAAAGGCTTGGTCCCTGGCTATACCCCTATTTCTCTTTACGTTTCCCTTAAGTTTCGGGGAGGGATTAGAGGCATTTAAAAAAAGCACACCCACAACCACCGCCTGATTTATTGTTCCTTTTTCGGTCAAATACATCATAGCAACGAACTTCTGTCCACTTTCCCTTTTTTTTTACCTTACAGGTGTGAATGTCCATGCTTCCTTTAAAATCAGCATTTCTTTGTTGGTTTTTTCCAAGATATCTTTTCTTATTGGTCTCCCCGTCACCATTCACAAAAAACTTGACCTTTGTATCGGCCACATTTCTCAACCCGATACAGCCGGTTGAGAGCCAATTGGCTTTACATCTTAAAATCCAGCCCCCACTCTGCCATTCACAGGCCTTGCCTGCCTGGCAGGGAACCGAAAATACAGCAAGGGCAAGCAGCGTTAATCCACCCCAAATTAGCGCACCTGAAAACTTGAATTTTCTAATCATATTAAAAATCCTCCAACTCAAAATATTAGATATATAAGAAAACAATTCAACCTATTACAACAAAATTCCCCTTGTCAAACAATTTCTCTTTTAAAAACCAGGTTAACAAGGCTCTCACTTTTGAAAATAGGACAGACACCAGATATCTTTTGATTGCTTTTGAAAAACACCCGGATTCAGTTCTAACGTTGAGCGCTCCGCCTGCATGTGCTTGCTATGCCATAAATTATTGGGTCCCTAAGTTTTGTCGAACCTCCGTGCTGAGCCCGCTCCAATATGTTAGAAGTTTAGGCTACCATCGTCGTTGATAATATCTTTAAAAAACTTTGCCTGAAATTGCATAAACCATTGGTGTTGAATTGGATCGTATTTTTCCATCAACACATTTTGTTTTTCGATTGTTTGGGCACCCGGCATACTATAATGACCATAGTTGCGCTTTTGCCATCGCTTGAATCCGTTCGGCGTGACTTCAGGGTGAAATTGAAAAGCAAATGTATTATTTCCATACTTCATGGCTTGCTGTCCAAACAGATCACTTGAAGCTAACAATTCAGCACCTTCTGGAAGCTGAAATTCCTGGAAGTGGGATTCGGCGACAACTAAATTATCCGGCAAGTAGGTTTTTCCTGCATCGGTAGCATTAATCTGATAGTAGCCAAATTCACATTCATTACTCGATAAAGGTCCTGCGTAGGCGCCGAGAACATGCGCAATAGACTGAGCACCCTGGCAGATGCCTATCAGCGGAATATCAAACTTGAGACAACCCTCTATCCAGTAGTTTTCTGAATAAAGGAAACTGTGTCTTTCCTCCTCATAAACGGGATATGAACCCCCATAAATAACACTGGCTCGTACTGAGGAATCTATCTTTCCGAGTTGCTCACCAAGAAACGGACGCACAATTTCCGGTTCGATTCCGTTATCTTGCAAAAAGGTGACAATACGATCATCTTCGGGGTCGGTGTCATGACGAATGAGAACTATACGAGACATGCACTACTCCAGTTCTGTAATTAATTTAAAGAAGGATAAGTAAAAGCTTTTTATCTTTTTGTCAAGAGACAGATATTTCAACAAATCCACTATGGCTGAAATATAATTTATTCAGAAAGAATCCGGTGGAAGAACCTTTATTAGAGATACATTTGACAGGCATTTAATCACAACAAATTTATTAATCAATCCTGCAGAGCATCATCATTGCGAAGGACATCTGGTTTCCCAATGATCAGGGTTCTTCTGACAATACCCAGTGTTCTTTTTTCATGCATTCTGTTTACCATATTCCCGGTAAATCTTTCCGTTGAAAGAGGGCAGTCAGTTAGATGCGTGACCTTCCATCCGCAGGATTCAAGCAGTTTAGCATAGGTAAAAATCAGGATAGCGTTATACGGGTTTTCATCAACTGCCGGGATGCCCTGGAAATTCCTGAAGTCTGCATTGAGAAATGCCATAAGGGTGGAGGGTTTTGACTGTTCTCTCATGAGACTGAAAATATTTCTAAAAAAACTTAAATATTGGGGCTTGGTAAAATCTGAAATACTGCCTTTCATGTAATGGGCTGCCATCTTTTTAAAATAGGGGGGATCAAAAAAGATCAGGTCTGGTTTTTTTCCTGAAGAATCACAGGCCATACCAGAGGCTGGGGAGCATCATACTTTTGAGCTATATCAGGGATAGAGATTCCGCTTTTAAAATCCTGATGAATTTTCTTAAAAAGTCTCTGGTTTTTTTTAGCATATTTTGAAATAGTTTCCCTGTGGATATTTAACCGTTGGGCAATGCGAACATGGGGTATGCCTAAGCGTTTCATCACAGCGATTTTAATCTGTGTGGGAAATTCGCGTTGAGCAGTGTCAATTCTTTGTTGATTTTTAAAATTTGTTTTTTCTATATCTTCTACAAACGCCTGGATTTCTCTTGCGCTGAATTCATTAAGCTTAAGTTTTGGCAAAATAGGACTGTTTCGGTTTTTAAACGGGATGGAACCTTTTTGGGTGACATCTTGAAAAGCCTTGTCAGATACCTTTTCAAGTTTTGCAAGAGCTTTTGTCCAGATATGCTTTTCATATCTTTGCCTTGTTTAAGTCAAGTTTTATTGAAGCTTTTTGAACTTTTAAAGGAATGTCGGTTAATAAAATAAGATCATGCGTCAAAAAAGACTTCCACTTCAAGGGTTTCGGAAGATTTTTAAATATTGACTTTACCTGTCCCACATATTTGTGGGACAGGTCTCTATCCGCCTCTAAAACAACAGAGCCCCGTTCCCTGCTACGCCTTATGGAATCTAACTTTGACAGCAATTTATGGACCCTTTCAAGGGGTGTTTTACCACCCGTCAAATACCAGGGGTCTTTGCCTATTTCCACATCAATGATGTTAATGGTGGCTTTAATGGATTCTATGGCGGATAAATCTTGCCTTAAAATATTTTCGGCAATACTTATCCTTTTTGCCTGAAGATCGTCTACATCTGCTATCTTTGCCTGGATCATCGTCATGTTCGTATACGCTTTAATGGCTCTGAGTCTTCGTTCTCCTGCAATGAGTTGAAACCTTCCTTCTTTTTGCGGGCGAACAATAATGGGCTCGATCAGACCATCCTCGAATTGATTTCGTCATCCTCAATGCGATGGTTGTCCGGTTGCTCTATCTTTCACTGATTATTTTTATTTTATAGCTGTATAATAATAGAGATAGCGAATTCTATTATTTTATCGTCGGATATAATGTAACCTGATAACATGAGCATCACCGACTTGGCCAGTGCATGTTTTTATTGGTTTTTATCGCCAGACATCAAAAGTCACTCCAACCTATTTTTTACAAATTGATTTTATCCTCATCAGCCAGAAAGACGGGCGATGGATTGTTTTTACAGCGTAAGTCACTTGTTGAATTTTATCCTGGGCTAAATTGACTTGCCCGTAGATTTCAAGGTGGAACGCTGAAACAATGGTCCTGATTTCATTTTCCAGGGGCTTAAATCGATGCTGAAGCCTTATGGCATATTCTAAAGGGGTTTGATCACTCTCTTTTGCCACACCGCTTCTTTTCCCCCATTTGAGCAACCATACAAATCCTTGACCTGCATCATCAATTTTTCGACTAAATGACAGTATAAGGTTGTTAATGGTGTGGAATAAATAAATAATCCAGCTAAACAGCCGAGATAACATCCCTGTGCTTTCCCTGGCAGTGGAGATTTCAGGTGGTTTTGATATTAAAAATAAAAAAATCCAATAAACTAAACGACAAACAAGGTAACAAATCAGGCAAAGAATAACGGAAAAAAGAAAAACCAGAATATTAATAAGAATTGGATTTTCAAGCCCCATCATATGAGATACTTGATACAGACCCAACGATCCTCCTCCTTCATTCACTACCTGATTTCTTGC
>JABIYQ010000478.1 GCA_018702715.1 Desulfobacula sp.
ACCGACACACCCCAGTATAGAAAATAAAATACCCCGCCATACCGTCTCTTTTAATAATCTGTCCCGGGCGATTTGTGCCCTTTCCATGGAAAGTCCGGCAAATATATAATGTTCCGCCATTTCAGGCATTTTACCATCCTGGCTTTGAATATAGGGTCGGCTCCAGTCCTTGATTATTTTTTCAAAATCCTGCATTTCCTGTGAATCGAAATGCCTGCGTCCCCGTACGCCATCCATCCTCATATGGCCGCGCCTGGACCTGGACCTTATGGGTACAAATCTTTTAAACACTTCAAAAACCGGGGTCTGATCTTTTTGCACCCGAACCCTGTGATGAACCAAGGTGGTATCTTGATTTACCTTTTCAGTCACAGACATGGCATCAAAAACCTGTCCCACCATGGATGCATCCGAGTGTGCCAGAATACGGCCATCCTTTGATATAATCATCATATAGATAACTTCAGGCTGCAACGCGGTTTCCAAAAGCATGGTCTGGATTCTATTTGCCCCCCATCTGCCGACAAACATTCCCGTTCGGGTTCCTGCCTCAAATGTCCTGATCAATGAAACACCCTTTTCCAAAAGCCGTTGAGTGAAAAATTCCTTTTCTTTTTCCAGCCTGTCCAGGGTCATGATTGTAAAAATCGGCAACATGATCAATAAAACCCCAATAAGGAATAAAGGGGATATCAATGTAAATTTATATTTGGGAAACTTATATTTTTTCACTTTATTAATGTTCTCTTTTTTTGTAATTGTTCAGCCCGTTAAAAAAAGTTATTCCCAAAGCCCTGTCTGATGGATATTTGCAGGAGGTTAAGCGTTTAGCATCGAAACAAATATCCATCAGACAGGGCGGTTTCAAGCGTAAGAGCTGAATAATTACCTTTTTTTATCTTTATGGTGGCTTTTCTTTTTTATGCCTTATTATACCTTATTATATCAGGACATACATTATTTTACCACATTCCACCTGATACGATCTAATTATGATAAGCAAAAACAATACCATATGGTCACCACCTTTGTTTCAACTGTTAATTAGCGCAGACATAAAAACCGCTGATTTTTCCAAACACTGCACCGGGCGCCGGCTCAATTCTCAATGGAGCTTGTGTTTTTAAAGTTCTGAGGTTTTTCAGTCAAGTCTCTGCTAATTTCCAGTCAACATGACTCCGGGTATTTTATATACACCTGGATACATCTACCTGGGTAAAAAGTCCACACTATCACAAATTCAATAACAATGCTTGATTCAATATAATTTTAATTATATATTATAAATTCAATAGGTTAAAAAATATACTCTCCCTTGGCACGGCCTTTGCTCTATACCATTTCATACGAACGATAAAAGTTCAATTAATAAAAATACTTTAAATTGGAGGTTATTATGAAAAAATCAATTATCATCATGGGTTCATTACTTTTAGTTGCTCTTGTGTCAACAAGTGCATTTGCATGGGGCCAGGGCGGATGCCAGGGCAGAGGACAGGGAATGGGGTACGGCCAGAATCAAAACTGTCAGGGATATGGTGGGGGACAAGGCATTCTCAATGATTTATCCAAAGAACAAAGAGATGAGCTGGGTGCCCTGCGCCAAAAATTTATTGATGAAACCTATGAGCTTAGAGCAGCAAAATTTACAAAACGGCAGGAAATGAGAATGCTCATGGAAACATCTGACCCTGATAGAGCCAAACTTGAAAAATTATCACAGGAGATGTCCGATATCCAAAAACAGGTAAGTGACCAGCGCATCACATTTTTGCTGGCTGCAAAAAAAATCGCTCCTGAGCTTGGCTTGGGCAAAGGATTTGGTCATGGCCGTGGCAAATGGGGACAAAGAGGCGGACAAAGAGGCGGACAAAGAGGTTGCCAGGGACAAGGACAGGGAAGCGGCTGGAATAATAACGAATAGAATATAATTCAGTTCTAAAGTATTGTCTATAAAAACGCCCGGAATGATGGAACCATCTTCCGGGCTTTTTTTTTATTTTTCTTCAAGTTTTACATGATTTTTCAATACCCCGATTTTCTCAATTTTTGTTTCCAGCACATCACCCGGAGCAAGATACACAGGTGGTTTTCTGGTAAACCCCACCCCGCTTGGTGTTCCAGTTAATATGATCGTACCCTTAACCAGTGTGGTAGATTCGGATAGATATGAAATGATTTGCGCCACAGAAAAAATCATATCGCTTGTATTGCTTTTCTGCATTGAGTTACCGTTTAGCACACATTCAATATCAAGATTACCAGGATCAAAAATCTCGTCTGATGTTACAATCCAAGGGCCAAAGGGGCAAAAAGTATCAAAACTTTTCCCTTTTATCCATTGTTTGCCGCCTCCATGCTTCTGCCACCTTCTGGCAGAGATATCATTGGCACAGGTATATCCCAGAACATAATCAAGAGCATTTTCCGGCAGGACATTTTTAGCATTCTTTTTTATTACAACAGCCAGTTCAGCCTCATAATCCACTTCAGGGATCTTTACACAGGAGACTGGGATTTTAATATCATCCATATGACCCGTTACCGCGCCTGGATTCTTCATAAACACAATTGGATATTTGGGTAATTCAAGTCCCGTCTCTTTTGCATGGAGTCTATAATTTAACCCAATACAAAAAATGGCACTGGGTGAAATCGGGGCTAAAAATTTTTTAACGACTTTTCTTTTCCCTGTATTGGAGAAATCACTATAAATGTCCCCCTCAAGGACAGATGAACTGCCGTCATAGAAGTCACAACCTGTATAAATTTTATTGTCATCACTTTCAAACCTAATTATTTGCATGTTTATTTTCCCCTATTATTCATATATACAATTAAAAAAAGTACTTGTTTATTAATTGTATTAAAATCATTGGCCTAAAAGGTCAAGCCCCTTTAACCCATGGGCCGGAATATGGAAAAATTATTCATTTGTCTTCCTGACAAAAAAGCAGATTTAATCATACTGATTTTAACCTCTCAAAATATTGAAACCCGTGTTGAACGAGAAAACAATTTATTTAATATATATGTAAATAAATCAGATATGGAAAAATCTTGCACCATGGTCGAGGCTTATTATAAAGAAAATAAGTTTTTCAGACTAAAACAGCAGTTACAAAAAATTCCCATATCTTCATTTAAATCATATCCTGCCTTTTGTATCATGGGGCTGCTCTGGATCATACATGCAGCCTGTATTCATTACCAGGTTCACGAAACTATGATATTAAAATATGGATCATCTGCCCTTTTTATCCTCCAGGGAGAGACCTACAGGGCCGTTACAGCACTGTTCCTGCATTCAGATGCTCGCCACCTTGCAGGGAATATGGCAGGTATGCTAATTTTCGGGGCACCCTTTATAAGCCTTTCCGGGTTTGGACTGGGACCTTTCATGTTGCTGGTTGCCGGTACCCTTGGCAACCTTTTTAATGCCATTTTTTACCAAAGTGCCCATCTTTCCATTGGGGCCTCAACAGCCATTATGGCAGCTGCCGGCCTTCTTGTGGCCTTCCAGGTTATACAAAAAGGAAAACAGCTAAGATTAAACAGCCTGATGCCTATCTTTGCCGGCGCCGTTCTTATGGCCATGTTCAGCCAGGGCGAGCGTACAGATGTCTGGGCTCATATATTTGGATTTTTAAGCGGGTTTGGATCAGGCATCATTTTCTTTCCCTTAAACAGAATATTTACCTTTTCACAAAAAGATCACTTAGCCCTTTTTTTAACCTTTCTTATCATTGCGGCATCCCTCCTTGCTGCAGCATAGGAGTTGGGGTCAGGCTTGCATAG
>JABIYQ010000311.1 GCA_018702715.1 Desulfobacula sp.
ATTTTGCGTCGTCTTAACTGACATGGTTTCTCAAAATGTTTTTTCACTTTAAGACGTTTGAAGAGGCCATCATTCTGGATTTTTTTCTTCAATATTCTTAATGCTCTTTCAACATCGTTGTCAATAACCGTTACTGTAATTTCCTTCAAAAAACATCGCCCCTTTCATAGTGTATTTAAATACCGAGATATTTATAACCGAACTTTGTAACAAAGTAATGCCCTAAAAGCAAGGAAAAATTAAAGCCTTTCTGTTTAAATTGAAAACAGAAAGGCTTATAGGCAAAATTATAATACTTAGAGTTTGGAAATTAATTCTGCAGTCACTTCCGGCAGTGCTTTTTCACCGGCCAGCGTGAAGTATTTGACTGTATCATCTTTGGCTGCCACATCTTTGAAATAATAGGAAGATGCAAGCGTGCCTGTATCAGTGTCATAATAAATGGAGTGGCGTTTATCGATAGCCGTTTCATCCTGGTCATCGTCACGTTTGGTTAATTCACCGCCGCAAACTCTGCATTTATCCCCATCCGGTTTGATGGCATCAATAAAAATGTTGTTTGGGTGGTTGTTGTCGTTTACGCAAAGTCGGCGGCCCATTATTCTGTTTTTTGCAATCTCCCTGTCAAGAAGCATTTCAATAACATAATTGAGTTTGATCCCTGCTTCTTCCAAGGATGCATGAAGTTTTTCCGCCTGGACTTTATTTCTGGGAAAACCGTCCAGAAGCCATCCGTTTTTGCAGTCATCTTGTTTGATTCTGTCAAGAACCATTGGGATTGTAATATCATCAGGAACAAGATCCCCTTTATCAATATATTCTTTTGCTTTTTTACCCAGTTCTGTTCCGCCTTTAATGTTTTCGCGGAAAATAGCGCCGGATTCAACGTGTGCAAAATTATATTTATCTTTCAGGATAGACCCCTGGGTTCCTTTGCCACTACCGTTTGGTCCAAAAAATAAAATGTTCATTAAAAAAATTCCTTTATAGTTAATATATGTAAAATCAGAACAACTTTTCTAATTATAAGAGACGTTTTTATTTGTCAAGGCTAAGAAAAAACAGCTGGATATTTGCTTAAGAAATTTTGCATAACCCGTTCCAGGGTGATCGCCTTACGTCTGCTGGATGGACATTGCTACAAGCTCTATGATTTCTTCTGTCATGCCCGCGGGTCTGAGTATGTCCATAATTTCCAGTGGAGATTCAGGTTGGACAAGACAACCTGGATCGGAACGGGTTTGTGTAGATTGTACTAAAAAATATGAAACAATAATATCAGGGTCGCAGCAAAATTATATAATAAGGTTTCTATACTTTTGCTATGATTTGTTGTAATATCTGCATGATTTTGATCCTTTGTGACTCTTTGTATATAGGATAACTATCAAATTAGCGAAAAGGATAAAATAAGTCTAAATAAATCTCACAGTTTTTTAATAGGGAGAAAATGCTATGTCTATGTTTTGTCATCAATGCCAGGAAACAATGAAAAACAAAGGTTGCAACATGAAGCAGGGAATGTGCGGAAAATCAGCTGAGGTTGCAAATCTTCAAGATTTATTTATTTGGGTGCTAAAGGGCATTTCCGTTTGGGGGTATAAAGCAAAGGAATTTGGCATTTATGATAATGATGCAGGCTTTTTTATTGATAAGGGACTTTTTGCTACCATTACCAATGCTAATTTTGATAGAGAAGATTTTATCGGGTTTATCAAAAAAGGGATTGATGTGAGGGATGGGCTAAAAGATCAATTCCTTAATGCCTATAAACAAAAAAACGGTACTAAATTTTCTTCTTTGGTTCCTGAATGTGCCACCTGGGCACCTGTTGATGATGAGGGTCTTTTGACAAAAGCAGACAAAGGCACTGGAGGGTGGCTGGAGATCGAAAATGAAGATGAGCGCTCATTAAAGGCCACAATTCTATATGGGTTGAAGGGTATGTCTGCCTATGCAGAACATGCATATCAGATAAAAAAGTCGTGCAAGGAAATTTTTGAATTCCTTATGGAAGCTCTTGCTTCATTGGTTGATGAGGACAAATCCCAGGAAGATTTGTTCAGCCTTGTTATTAAAACCGGTGAAATGGGCGTAAAAACAATGGCCCTCCTTGATGAAGCCAATACCACAGCCTATGGAACCCCTGAGATTACACAGGTCAATCTCGGGGTCGGGAAAAACCCCGGCATCCTGATAACCGGACATGATCTGGTGGATCTTGAAGAGCTGCTTGAGCAGACTAAAGGTAAGGGAGTTGATGTCTATACTCATAGTGAAATGCTTCCCGCACATTATTATCCTAAACTCAAACAACATACCCACCTTTTTGGTAATTATGGCAGTGCCTGGTGGCTACAGAAGGAAGATATGGCAAAATTTAATGGGCCCGTGCTTTTTACTTCCAATTGTCTTGTACCACCAAAATCAGAATATAAAGATAAACTTTTTACAACAGGCGCTGTCGGATTTGCTGGCCTTCCCCATATTCCCGACAGACAAGAAGGGGGTCAAAAAGATTTTTCAAGACTCATTGACATGGCCAAAACATGTGCTCCTCCGCAGGAGATTGAAACAGGGCAGATTACAGGGGGGTTTGGCCACAGCCAGGTTCTATCTCTTGCCGATAAAGTGATTGAAGCCGTTAAGTCCGGTGCCATTAAACGTTTTATTGTTATGGCAGGATGCGATGGCAGGCATAAAACCCGGGATTATTATACGAAGGTGGCCCAAAAACTGCCAAAAGATGCAGTAATCCTGACTGCAGGTTGTGCAAAGTATAAATATAACAAACTTGATCTGGGTGAAATAGGTGGTATTCCAAGGGTTCTTGATGCGGGTCAATGTAATGATTCCTACTCTCTTGCAGTTGTTGCCATGGAATTACAGAAGGCTTTCGGGCTTGATGATATTAATGATCTTCCAATATCATTTGATATTGCATGGTATGAACAAAAGGCAGTATTGGTTCTTTTGGCGCTTCTTTCACTGGGTGTCAAGGGCATACGTCTTGGGCCTACACTTCCGGGTTTCTTATCACCTGGTATTGCAAATGCGCTCGTTGAAAAATTTGATATTAAACCGATAACGGCACCCAAGGAAGATATAGAAGCCATGATGGAAGGAAATTGACACAAATAATTCAATAATAGCCTTGAATGTCATAATGGATCTTGATATGAATGGGTGGCAGAAAAAATCATGATTATTTTATAAAAATTTTAAGCCAAATAAATATTTATTCAAGGGGGGCACCATGACGGAATTAATTGATGTAAGGGCAAGGGAAATACTTGATTCCAGAGGTAATCCAACTGTTGAAGTGGATGTTGTCTTAGCCTGTGGTGCAGAGGGCAGGGCAGCGGTTCCTTCCGGTGCCTCAACCGGCACAAGAGAAGCTTTGGAACTTCGGGATAAAGCTGAAAATCGTTTTCTAGGCAAAGGTGTTTTAAACGCAATTGCCAACGTAAATGAAGTAATAGCGCCTGAAATCATTGGATACGATGCCATGGATCAGGCAGGTCTTGACAGAACCATGATAGATATTGATGGCACTGAAAACAAATCAAGACTGGGTGCAAATGCTATTTTAGGCGTGTCCATGGCAGCTGCAAGAGCAGCAGCTAAAGCATGTGAAATTCCATTGTTCCAGCATCTGGGCGGGATTAATGCCAGATTACTGCCCGTTCCCATGATGAATATTATAAATGGCGGGGCCCATGCAGCAAACAATCTGGATATTCAGGAATTCATGATTCTTCCCTTTGGAGCAGGTTCTCTTACAGAAGCTGTTCGAATGGGTGCTGAGACTTTTCATCATCTTGCAAAGATATTAAAAGGGGAAGGATTGAGTACAGCAGTAGGGGATGAAGGCGGATTTGCCCCAAATCTTAAATCCAATGAAGAAGCGTTGGAATATATAATCAATGCCATTGAGGCAGCCGGTTACAGACCTGGTAAGGATATAGGTATCGCACTTGATGCTGCTGCTTCAGAATTTTATAAAGATGGCAAATATATCTTTGCATCAGAAGGCAAGGAGCTTTCAGCCATTGATTTGATTGATTATTATGAAAAACTGATTGGAAAATATCCTTTATATTCCATAGAAGACGGCCTTGCTGAAGGAGATTGGGATTCATGGGGAATTATGACCGAACGGCTTGGAAATTCCATACAGATCGTTGGCGATGATATTTTTGTAACAAATCCTGATATTTTTCAAAGAGGAATTGAACTGGGAATTGCCAATTCGATCCTGATTAAATTAAATCAGATTGGAACGGTCACAGAAACCCTGGATACAATTCAAATGGCTAAGGAATCGGGTTATACAACTATTGTTTCCCATCGATCAGGAGAAACAGAGGACTCTTTTATTGCCGACCTTGCCGTGGGTATAAATGCAGGACAGATAAAAACAGGATCAATGTCCAGAAGTGACAGAGTGGCTAAATATAATCAACTCATCAGGATTGAAGAAATGCTGGGAGAAAGTGCATCGTTTCCTGAAAATCTTTTTGTATGATTTTTAATTTACCAGTTATCTTTAGATTATGAAAAAGAGAAGATTATGAAAAAAAGAAGGTTATGAAAAAAAGATTTTTTTCGACTTTTTTCGTGCTGTTTTTCATCCTGATGAGGGGAATGGCTGAGGCCTTTGTCCCCCAGGCGCCCCACCTACTTCACCTTGTTGTAGAGAAGATCAAACAGCCTGTTGGTATTGAAGCCTTTCAGACAAAAAAAATAATAAATTACCAGGACACCCAAAAAGAGTATATAGAATTAAATGAAAAACTGATTTACGAATACCCCAACCGGCTTCGATCTGAAATCATTTCTGATACCATAACAAGTTTCACAGTTGAATCTAATTTCAGATTTATAAAAGTGATGGATGGCGTTATTGTTTCACATGATAAGCTGTTGGTGGATCTGTATACAGACATCCTTTTTTCCCGTGATTATGAAAGCCTTTTAATCCAGATTAGTCTGGCAGGAGTTGATACTGACAAAGTATCCTTTCAAAGATATAATGATACCATTTGTTATGTAATAGGCCGTCCTTTTTCAAAAGGGGAATCCTTTTCAGGGCTCTGGATAGAAAAGGATACTATTTTTCCAATAAGATATGTGGTTGAAAAAAATGGACTAAAGGCTGAATTTTTATATCAAAATTGGCAACGGTTCAGCAGGACCTGGTATCCTATGCAAGTCAGTATTTTTTTAGACAATAAATTATTTGCCACGGTTGATTTGAGAAGTTTGGATTTGAAATCAGGGGCTTCACAGTCTTTATTTGATATTGGGTATATTGAAAGATTATATCCTGTAAATAATTCTGACCCTTTAGGTGAGAATACCAAACAGGTTGATGAACTTGACAAACGGCTGGAAGATTTTAAAAAACTATATGAATAATTTTAAACAAGAGAGGAATAATGGCTAAAAATACCAAGTATATTTTTGTTACCGGTGGTGTATTGTCATCTTTAGGAAAAGGCCTTGCGTCTGCTGCCATAGGAATGCTTCTTGAAAGCCGCGGCCTGACGGTCACCATACAAAAGCTTGATCCCTATATAAATGTTGATCCCGGGACAATGAATCCGTTTCAGCATGGAGAAGTATTTGTAACAGATGATGGGGCGGAAACAGATCTTGATTTGGGCCATTATGAAAGATTCACCCATGCCAAGCTGGGTAAGAATAATAATTTTACCACGGGTAAAATTTATGACCAGGTTATTACCAAAGAACGCAAAGGTGAATATCTGGGTGGAACAGTGCAGGTGATCCCGCATATCACCGATGAAATAAAGAAAAGCATCTGCCTGGTATCTGATGACGCCGATGTCATAATTGTTGAAATAGGCGGTACCATTGGTGATATTGAATCTTTACCTTTTTTGGAAGCCATCCGGCAGTTTAAAACAGATGTCGGGCCATC